>CALPON020000048.1 GCA_943325195.2 Sphingobacterium thalpophilum
GCAGTTTGAGGGGCTTGAAACTTTATACCAGAAATACAAAGACAAGGGATTGGTGATACTTGGTTTTCCCTGCAATCAGTTTGCAAAACAGGAGCCGGGGAATGATGCCGAAGTCGCCGCGTTTTGCCAGGTCAATTATGGCGTGTCCTTTCCGATGTTTTCAAAAATAGATGTGAACGGTCCGAGTGCGCATCCCCTCTTTAAATATTTAAAAAGTAAACTGGGAGGTTGGTTTAACAGCGAACTGAAATGGAACTTTACAAAATTCCTAGTCGATGCTCAAGGTCACCCTCTCAAACGTTTTGCGCCCACTGCAAAGCCAGAAAAAATTGAAAAATATATTTCAGAATTACTAAAATAAAAAAGCTGCCTTAACCCATTTTCAGCAAGATTTACAGCTTTTTTTTACCTTTAGGTAGTAATAAATTAAAATGGAAGAGCCACTTCAGCGCAGAAATTTTATCAGTCGTTTGGCCTATACGCTAGCAGGTGCCCTGGCCCTGCCGGTAAAAAGTATGGCAAAAGGTTTAACATCCGCCTACCAGCAACACGCAGAACTTATGAATCCGATCCTATCTATCAAACCCATGGGCTTTGTCTGGGAGACAGCCGATCCTTTTTTATTTTGTGTCCATCATGAGGATAATTTCCCCAAGGGAAATACACAAATGGGTCCCGATGCAGATTATTTTAAAGGACGTCATCTCGGCGACGACTTTATTATAAAGGATGGTTTTCGCATGTATCATGGGAAGACGGTCCCAGGCTTTCCTGGCCATCCGCACCGTGGCTTTGAAACCATCACGGTGGTTCGCAAAGGCATTGTCGATCACAGCGACTCATTGGGAGCAGCGGGCCGTTATGGCAATGGTGATGTGCAATGGATGACGGCAGGCAAAGGTGTTCAGCATGCGGAGATGTTTCCCCTCATTCATGAGACAAAAGAAAATACCATGGAATTGTTTCAGATCTGGCTGAATCTTCCCCGTAAAAGCAAAATGGTAGAACCCCATTTTAAAATGTTCTGGAAAGAAAGTATTCCCAATTATAAACACAAAGATGCGAAGGGCAAAGCAACGCAAGTAGAAGTGATTGCGGGGCATTTGGAGAACCACCAAGCACCTGCGCCACCGCCGGATTCCTGGGCAGCTGATCCCAAAAACGAAGTCGCTGTCTGGAACATTAAAATGGAAGCTGGCGCACAATGGACTTTACCGGCGGCATCAAAAGGCATCAACCGCACAATTTATATCTACGAAGGCAAAGGAATTACCATCGCCGGTCAACACATTGATTCCTATCAAGCCGTGCAATTGGAAGGCAGCGCAGAGGTCCCGCTAATCGCTGGTCAGGAAGCAGTGAGTATTCTCCTTTTACAGGGTCGTCCCATTGATGAAACCGTTATTCAGTATGGTCCTTTTGTGATGAACAGCAAAGAAGAAATTAATCAGGCCTTTGAAGACTATCATAAAACACAGTTCGGGGGTTGGCCTTGGCCGCGCTACGATCAGGTGCACGACCGACACCGCAAGCGCTTTGCAAAACATGCGGACGGGCGGGAAGAGATTCAAAGCACCTAGTAGGTCCTTGCAGTGGAACAAGATTCCTGCGTCTAACACTTAGCGGCTTCATTTATTTTTCGCAAATTGCTGCCAAAGAAATGACCATGCAATTTGAATCCAAATTACCCGCTGCAGGCACCAGCATTTTTTCGGTGATGAGTGCCCTTGCAGCAGAGCATAAGGCACTGAATCTGTCACAGGGTTTTCCGGACTTCGATTGTCATCCGCATCTCACTGATCTGGCGGCTAAATACATGAAGGGCGGCTTTAATCAGTATGCCCCCATGCCAGGTACAATGGCCTTGCGGGAATGTGTTGCGCGTCTTCTTTCTAACAGCTATGCGGCTAGCTACCATCCCGAATCAGAGATCACGGTGACCGCAGGAGCGACCCAAGCGATTTATACCTGCATGGCCGCTTTTGTGCAAGCAGGCGATGAAGTCATTCTTTTTGAGCCTGCCTATGAT
Organism: Sphingobacterium thalpophilum; assembly: GCA_943325195.2. Classification (GTDB taxonomy): domain Bacteria; phylum Bacteroidota; class Bacteroidia; order B-17B0; family Aurantibacillaceae; genus Aurantibacillus. The sequence goes on from CALPON020000048.1 coordinate 2,030, forward strand.
TGCTATGTGCCTGCCATTCTTATTCACGGTGGAAAACCAGTCTACGTGACGCTGGAAGCGCCTCTCTTTAAGATTAACTGGCAAGAGGTGCGTGAAAAAATTACTCCCCGCACCAGGGCTATTCTGATAAATAGTCCTCATAATCCAAGCGGAACAGTTCTTTCAGAAAGTGATTTGAAAGAACTTGAAAAAGTTGTGGCGGGCACCAATATTCTGGTGCTCAGTGATGAAGTGTACGAGCACATGGTATTTGATGGCCAGCGGCATGAGAGTGTGGCCCGCTATCCTGCCCTGCGCGAGCAAAGTCTGATTATCTCTTCGTTTGGAAAAACGGTGCATACAACTGGTTGGAAAATCGGTTATGTGGCGGCATCAAAAGCACTCACGGCCGAGTTCCGAAAAATTCATCAGTTTCTTGTTTTTGTTGTCAATCATCCGCTGCAGTTGGCGCTCGCAGAATTTCTATCCGATACCTCTCAGTATACCGAACTGCGCCACTTTTATCAAGCTAAACGCGATTTATTTCTATCCCTTACCCGAACAGCACGCCTCAAGCCACTTGCGACGGCAGGGACTTACTTTCAGTTGATGGAGTACAGTGCTGTATCCGATGAAAAAGATACGGACTATGCGATTCGTTTGACGAAAGAAAAAAAATTAGCCGCCATCCCGCTTTCTGTTTTTTATTCGGGGGCTCAGGACCTTCAACTACTGCGCTTTTGTTTTGCGAAAAAAGAGGAGACCTTAGAAAAAGCTGCAGAAATTATCTGTCGTCTTTAAGTCACTTTCGATCCGAGAATACGAAGCAGAGATGGGTGAAGCGGTAAGAAGAATTTACTTTGTATTGGCGACTGTACAAGGTGTCACTGCTCTGTATCGAAAGCAATTATTAACACCTGGAAAGTTTGGTAAAAAAAGAAGCCACAACTTCAGAAGACTTGGAAAAAAATAATTCCCTTTCGCGTCTTTCAAAGTATCTAAAACACTGATAAAGGAGGAGAATTCGAAGGGTTTATTCGGATTCTTTTTTAACTTTTATCGAAGATTTTTACTCTATTGTGCCATTTCGCTTCGCTTCTTTACGAAAGCGATTGAGACGAAGTGTCCAGTAAACCAGAGTTCCAATGATCAGAATCCAGATAATTACATTCGGAATATGTCCAAGTGCACGCATTCCTTTAAATAAAAAAAGGAACAAATCTCCGGTTCCATTGAAGATGTCTGTCCAGGTGATCATTAGCATTTTCATAGCTACTAAAATTTTATTTGTAAGTTTACGGTGTAAAAATAAGGATTAATTCAGAACCAAAAAAAAACATGTTTGCGGGCTTATTAAATAAAGGATTCCGCGGCAGTCTGGCACTTATTATCACGCTTTTTATCCTTTTTGCCATTTGTTTCTATTTTGCCTTCCAGCCGCTGGAAAACGATTATTATCCCAACTTATTCTACAATTACTTCACGCGTTTTGTTGCTTCCAAAACCGCCATTACGGGCCTTAACTTTCTCTTTATAGCAGGGGGCACCCTGCTGATTAGTTTGATCAGCGTTAACCAGGAGATTGTCGACAAGCAGAACTACTTTCCCGTATTTTTATTCCTGTTGATAAGTGTCAGCAGCATTAATCCCGCGCAGGTGAGTTCGAAAACGCTAACCAATGTTTTCATTTTGTTTGCGATTTACCGCCTACTGGATATTTACAGAAAAGAGCTCGTATTAGGTCAAATTTTTTCAGCTGCCTTCTGGCTCAGTGTTTCCGCCTTCATTACCATTTCGGGCATCATCAGCTTCCCTCTTTTCTTTGTTGCGCTTCTTATTCTGCGTCCTTTTAACTGGCGTGAATGGGTAGTGGCGCTACTCGGTTTTCTTACTCCGGTTTTTTTCTACGAATGCCTGGCCTACCTCAGCAATTTTAACCAGTGGTATCTTGCGGATGCCATCAGCCTCTATTTCGCCAGCATGAAGGCGCCATCTTTCAGTGAATACTTTCTGCCTCTGCTCCTCGTCCTGCTAATTCTCAGCTTTCTGAGTATTTTTTCTTCTCTTATTAATGGCTTTGGAAATACCGTAAAAAAACAAAAAACCAAATCCATCCTGCTCTGGTACCTTTTCTTTTCACTCTTTGCTGCCTTTAGCGGTGGTGCCAACAGCAGCAGTATCTTGCTAACCTATGCCTTTCCGGTTAGTTTTTTTATCGGTGACTTTTTATTTTCCCTACGGCAAATCAAAATTGCTAACACCTTGCTGACCCTCGTGATCCTTTGCACCGTCCTTATTTTTCTGGGCGAATTTGGTGTATTATAAAAATCAGGGCAAAAAAAATCTGTCCCGGGGGACAGATTTTTAAAAAAGGAGAAACTAATTATTTTCAAGCGCGCGCAGCAATTCCTTTTTCAAGGCGCATCAGGACTTCTTCTTTTCCCAGCAAAACCAGCATGTCAAATAATTGGGGACCGCCAGCTACGCCGCTAACGAGCACACGCAGCAATTGCATGTCCACTTTACCTGCAGCGGTCTCTGCACTATGAAAAGCAGCAGTAACAGGCTCAACGGACCAGTCATCAACGCTGCGGAACGCTTCAAGCACTTGTGTAAAAACCGGTGCACTTGTGGCAGTCCACTTTTTAGTGATGACTTTTTCATCGTAAGAAGTTGGCGCAATAAAGAGGTAATGTCCCTGATCCCAGAATTCATGCACAAACTGAACTTTCTCTTTCATGAGTTTACAGAATTCTACTAGAAAAGTAGTATCTCTTTCAAATCCCTTTTCGAGTAAAATCGGGCGGAAGGCTTCGGCCAATTCCGTGTCGGATTTTTTGCGAAGGTACTGCTGATTAAACCACTTGGCTTTCTCAGGATCAAATTTCGCACCGCTTTTGTGCACTCGCTCGAAATCAAAGATCTTGGCAAGTTCTTCCACTGAAAAAAGTTCTTCATTGTTTCCGGGATTCCAACCCAGAAGTGCGAGAATATTTATAAATGCCTCGGGATAATAGCCTGCTTCCTTATAACCCACGTAGGGCGTGGATTCGCGGGGGTCGGACCAGCTCAGCGGAAAAACCGGAAAACGTGCTTCCCGTTTACTAATTTTTCCATTTCCATCCGGATTTAAAATCAAGGGCAGGTGGGCTAGTTTCGGCATGACCTCTTCCAGACCCAGATATTTATAAATTAAAATGTGAGCCGGCGCACTGGGCAACCACTCTTCACCGCGCACGGCGTGGGAGATCTCCATCTCAATATCGTCCACAATATGCGCTAGGTGATAGGTTGGCATCCCATCACTCTTTAATAAAACCTTGTCATCGACCTGTGCAGAATTAACAACCACCCAGCCACGAATAATATCATGAAACCGAATTTCCTCATTGCGCGGTACTTTCAGTCGAACAACATATTTTGCACCTTCTGCCAATAAGCGTTTTACTTCATCTTCCGGTAAAGTCAGACTATTGCGCATGTTCTGACGTGAGACGGAATTATACTGGGGAGCGCTCACCTTAGCGGCCTCGAGACGTTTGCGCATTTCATCCAGTTCTTCACTCGTATCAAAGGCATAATAAGCATGACCCCCAGCAATGAGCTGATCGGCATACTTTTTATAAATACCTAGCTCTTTCCGTTCACTTTGACGATAGGGTTTATGGGGACCGTCGCCAAAGCCAACACCCTCATTTGGGGGGATGCCGCACCATTTCAACGCTTCCACAATATACTGTTCCGCTCCCTGAACGAAGCGGGTTTGATCGGTATCTTCGATGCGGAGGATAAAATCACCGCCGTGCTTTTTAGCAAACAAATAATTAAATAAAGCGGTCCTTACCCCACCCATGTGCAGACCGCCGGTCGGACTTGGCGCAAATCTCACCCTCACACGTTTTTCCATAGCAACTAAATTAGGTAATTTTAGGGCGCAAAGATATGCAAAAAGACTTTTACCAACTCGTTTATAGCGTGGTTCGCCTCATTCCTGAAGGACGAGTGACCAGTTATGGTGCCATTGCTGCCTGCCTGGGTGCAAAAAGCGCTTCCCGACTTGTAGGTTATGCGATGAACGGCGCGCATGGTGTAGAACCGCCTGTCCCCGCTCAGCGCGTGGTGAACCGTAAGGGGCTCCTCACCGGCAAACATCACTTCAGCAGTCCCACCAGGATGCAGGAGCTCTTGGAAAAAGAAGGTATTCGGATTGAGAAAGATCAGGTGATGGACTTCCAAAAACATTTCTGGGATCCTTGCAAAGAGCTGGAATTATAGCAGCTTCCACTTCGCTTAACATTGGCATCTTCAAAAAAAAAGGCCACCCGAAGGCAGCCTCATTTTTATTTAGTGGAAGGATTAATAATCTAGGTTTCCAAAGTCAATCTTTTTCCCTCTAATAACAAGTATCAGACGGAGAATCAGGACAAAAAATGGAATGTACATGCAGACCGTTGGCAATTCAAACTCTTTGAGGAGAATGACCGATTTCCGTTTCAGACGTTCTGCAATTAAATACATACTCGGAATCAATAGTAAGGTGAGCATGGTCGCAAAGATCAAACCAAAAATCATGGTCCAACTCAAGGGTCCCCAGAATACCACACTGTCGCCACCAAAGAAAATGTGTGGATTCAATTCAGAAAATAAGGTCTCAAAATTGATATTCAGTCCGACTGCGAGTGGAATCAATCCAAGTACCGCAGCGATGGCCGTCAGAATTACCGGTGTCATCCGGGTCCTGCCTGCTTCCACGGTGGCGTCGTATAAATTCATTCCGCCTTGTCTCGCAAACTCTGCAAACTCGACGAGCAGAATTCCATTCCGCACAACAATACCACCGAGGGCAATGATACCAACCCCGGTCATTACAATACTCATCTCCATCTTGAAGAGACCCACACCTAAGAACACGCCGATGATGCTGAACAGAATTTCAGAAAGGATGATGAGTGGCTTACCCAATGAGTTAAACAATCCAACCAGCACCAACAGCATCAATCCAATCGCAATCAGCATGGCTTTGCCGAGAAAGCCCATCGTTTCTGCCTGATCTTCTGCTTGTCCGCCGAACTTCACCAGGGAAGTGCCAGTGGCTTTAAACTCCTTTAAGGCTTTCTGCACATTACCAGCCACTTCATTTGGATTATAACCTTCAGCCACATCAGAAGACAGGGTGATGATACGGGTGTTGTTTTTACGTTTAATACCCGCATAAGTATAGTCATAACGAATCGTGCTTAAGGCGGAGATGGGCACACTGCGCACCATTCCACCCATGTTCATATCACGGAAGGTAATCTTAAGGTTGCGGATGGTTTCAATATCAGCACGTTGGTCATACTGATAACGCAACTGTACTGGATATTCATCATCGACATCACGGAATTTTGTGGCTTCTTGTCCGTACACAGCGCTGCGAATCTCCATAGCGACCTGCGCAGTGGACAATCCCTCTCGTTGCGCACGTTCGCGATCGATATCAAAAACAATTTCCGGTTTATTGCTAACAAAGTCTGATTTCAGATTCACGATGCCGCTGATTTTTTTTGTATTGAGAAACTGGCGAACGTCTTCTGCATTTTTCACCAGATCAGCGAAATCGTCGCCTGTTACTTCCACACTGATTGGTTTTGCCTGTGGTGGACCCGACTGTTCTTTATTCACGGTGATTTCAGCACCGGGAAGATCCCATTTCATGCTCTGAAGTTTTTGAAGATACTCACTGGTATTATCGCCGTGTCGTTTTTCAAATTCAACAAAATTGATTGCAATCTTCCCTCTGTTAGGATAAGAGTTCTGATCACCATCGCGTGGATCAGTCACCCCAATGGTGACATTGGTGATCATGGATTCAACGGTTGGATTATTCGCATCGATGACGGTATTGATTTTCGCTTCCACCTTGCGCATTAAGGCATTGGTGACAGATGGATCTGTTCCTTCAGGCAGACGCACGTATACATAGATATTATTTGGATCGCCCTGAGAGAAGAACACAACTTTGGGACCGCGGGCCACAAAGAAAACGAAAGAAAAAATAAACAGACCAATGGTCATTAAAAGCGGGCGCCAAGGCTTTACTAGACACCATTTTAAGGCAATGGTATATTTTTCAACAAATGCAGGCCACACACGATTCTGCCAGGCTGCAATTACCTTGTATAACCAGAGACGGTGTAGGACGAGGAATAAACCAAGGAACACAACAAAATTTCCTACCCCCACATGTCCGCTGATGTAACACAGCAAAGCAATTACACCATAAAGTAGTAACTGTAGTCGGCCTTTTTTAGTGATTTTTCCGTGCTCTACGGCCTCTTCTTCGTGGGTCTTCATAAAGTCCACTGCGAACACCGGATTGATGATATAGGCCACTAGGAGCGATGCCAGCAGGGAGATAATGAGTGTAATTGGAAGAAAGTACATGAACTTCCCAATAATACCCGTCCAGAATGCGAGGGGGATAAATGGAGCCAGAGTAGTAATGGTTCCTGTTAATACAGGCAGGAAGACTTCACCAGCCGCCATCTTAGCAGCTGTTTTAATATCGCGTTTACCATTACCGAACAAACGATGCGTATTTTCAATAACCACAATAGCATCATCCACCACAATACCCAGAGCGAGCAGGAAGGCGAAGAGAACAATCATGTTAAAAGAGAAGCCCAAGCTCGGCATGAGCATAAAGGCAATAAACATGGAGAGTGGCACTGAGAGTGCCACGAAGAGGGCATTGGTCACGCCCATAAAGAACATGAGTACGATTGTCACCAGAATAAAACCAATAATAATGGTATTGATGAGGTCATGCAGTGTGACTTTCGTCCTAGCACTCTGATCACCGCTGATGGAGACATCGAGTCCTTCTGGCAGTTCCGATTTTTTCATTTCGGTTATGACCTTTTGAATATTTTCGGCAGCGGCGATTAGATTTTCGCCACTCCGTTTAATGATATTGAGGGTGATGACATTTTTTCCTTTGGAACTCGAGTAGCTTTCTTTTTCTTTAAAGCCATCCACTACCTGGGCAATATCGCCAACAAATAGGCGGGCACCTGTTTGTGATGTCACCACAATCTTCTCAATCTCTTTGGGACTTTTGTATTCCCCTTTGATACTTAAAGTTGGTTTCATGCCATTGAGCGGCACATTTCCACCGGTGATGGAAAGATTTTCGTTAGCAATGGCCCTTGCCACTTCACCAATCGTTAAGCCGGCAGCCTGCAATTTGTAGACATCAAAGTTGACCTGAATTTCGCGGTCCAGTGCACCTACGATTTTCACCTCGTTCACTTCCTTCAGACCTTCAATCCGATCTTGCAAATTCTCTGCATACTTTTTGAGGGTCTTTAGGTCATAGTTACCAGCCACGTTGATGTACATGATTGGAATCTCAGAGAACGCAATCTCTTTAATCATGGGCTCACGGGTAAGGGTCTGTGGCATATCGGTGCGCGCCTCATCCACAGCGTCTTTCACTTTTTGTTTGGCAACTTCCACTTTCACTTCCGTGCGGAATTCCACTACAATTACCGAAACGTCCTGCAACGAAGTCGAAGTAAACTTCTTAATACCGGAGATGGCTTTCAGACGTTTTTCGATGGGTTTGGTAATGGTGTTTTCAATATTCGTAGGAGAGTTACCGCCATTGACGGTATTGATGTAAATGGTAGGGACGGTGATATCCGGAAAATTCTCCTTTGGCAGGGAATTATAGGTCCAGATACCCACGACACAAATAAATATGGTCACCAGATAGACCGTCAGTTTATTATCAATCGCCCAACTGGAGGGTTTGAATTCTTTTATTTTGTCCAACATGATAAATTAGTTTATGCGTTAATAAACGCCTTATTGTTTTGCAACAATTACTTTGTCTCCTTCATTCACAAGATCATAACCCAGTGTAATGACCAGATCTCCCACCTTTAAGCCTTCGGAGATTTCAGAAATTCCGGCATATTCACGTCCCGTCTTCACCTGTTTTCTCACGGCTACGCCATTTTCGGCGACCAGCACATAACTTGTTTCAGTGCCTTTTTGAATGTATTTGACAGGTAATACAATCACTGGTTCAGGAGATTCGTAGTCGTTGATTTTTAGTTTTGCAACGGTATTAGGATGGTATTCTTTTTTGTTATCCAGTAGCATTTCCACTGCAAAGGTTCTGCTCATGGCATTGATAGCACGGGAAGCGTAATGTACTTTTCCTGCGACACTGTCGCCCATATCCGGAAAAAAGACAAGCACCTCATTATTGGTTTTTACGCGGGATGCATAAGCTTCTGCCACATCGGCCTTCACTTTCATATTCGAAAAGTTGACCACATTAATCACACCCATTCCAGGAGAAACGGCCTGACCAACTTTTAGATTCACGAGATCAACGGTCCCTTCAATTGGTGAAATAATTTTCCCCATTCTTATTTGTTCCTGCAACGCACTCACACTGGATTCAAGACCTTCTTTGGCCGTTTTCATCTGAAGAAATTGTACTTCCGTTCCGATTTTCTGATCCCAGAGATTTTTTTGTCTTTCAAACATCTGATTCACCAGCGCCATGCTCGCCTGTATAGCAGCCAGCTGTTGGGTTTGAGCGCGGACATCCGTCTCTGCCAAAACCTGACCCTTAGAAACGTGATCACCGACCTTCACATTGATTTTTGTGATGGTGCCAGGCATTTCTGTCGTAATGCTCACACTTTCGTCTGCATCGACCCGACCTTGCACTTCGATGTAAGATCTAAAAATTGCTGTGGTCACTGGGATTCCCATTACTTCCGTTGCTTTGTCGACCTTCGTCGTATCGGTTTTTGCAACTTCCTCTTCCAGTAAAGCAATTTTTATTTCCAGTGCTTCCCGTTCTTTTTTAAGTTTATCCAGTTCTGCCACTGGATTTTTTGATCCACCGCAGGCCACCAGCATAACAGTCAGCAGCGCAGTCATTATTGTATTTCTGATCATGATTGTTGAATTATTAAATCGTTTATTGATTGATTTGTTTTCCATTTTTAATACTTAGTTATTTTGTGAGACCGCCTGTGGCTTTCAGATAATCTATTTTGGCTACCACCATATCATACAGTGCATTTAGGTAATTTGTCTGCGCTTCTTTGAGAGAGGTCTCAGCTGTCACCACTTCAAGATTACTGCCGACGCCGCTCAAATACTTTTTTTGCGATACATCGTAAACGTGCTGTGCCAGCTCCAGATTTTTTTTCTGAACAGACACACTTGTAACAGCATTATCATAAGAAATACTGGCAACAGTTGCCTCGAGTTCAGCAGCAAGTTCAAGATTCCTGAGGGTATTAGTATTTTTTAAAGCGGTCATTTTTGCTTGCTGAATTTTGTAGTGACGCTGCATGCCGTCAAAAAGATTCATATTGAGCGTCAGGCCAATCAGACCAACCCGGTACCAGCGTTTAATGGCGCTATTCTCATCCTTTTCAAAAATGTTAGCAGTGGGACGATTGGTGATTAACTGGAAAGCACCATAGCCTGCTAGCGTTGGCAAATAACCCCATTGCAGACGTTTAACATCAAGGTTCAATAAGGTCTGCTGTGCTTGTAACATTTTATAGTCCGGACGACGGGTGATATCAATATTAGCGCCACTGAGAGAGTTTCCATCAATCTCGTCTGTATTTATTTTATCTGTTAATGTAATGGGCTCACTGATTTTATGACCCATTTGAAATTTAAGCAGAGATTCGCTCAGGCCAATCAGTTTAAGGACTTTCGTTTTTTCTGAAACAAGATTATTGAATGCCACTTCCAGACGCTCCACATCAATCTTCTCCGCAAAGCCTTGCTGATTGAAAGCCTTGGTATCGTTAAATGTTTTTTCAATGCGCGTAATGTTGGACTCCAGTAATTTAATGCGCTCCTGGTTAATTAAAACATTATAGTAGGCTTTTGAAACGGCTGCAATTACCTCCGCTTTGTTGCGGTTCAGGTTCATACGCGAGAGATTCATGAATTCGCTTGAAGCCTTCAGTCCAAAAATATAATCACTACTGAAAAGTAATTGGGAGACGCTGACACCCGCAGTGGCATTATACTTCACCCCGAAGGTGATTGTCGTATAGGTTGGCTCGGTAAGCATCGGATTAAAAGCACGTGCGTCAATAACAGAGACCGGCAGTTTCAGATAATCCTTTATGTCAAAACTGCCATTAACCTGGGGAAGACCCAGACCGGTAATCTCTTGCTTGCGGTATTCTGCACTCTGAAGATCTAATTGGGCATTCTGCTGTGAGGGACTGTTTTTCAAAGCATAGTCAATGGCCTGCTGAAGCGAAAAACTGTTCTGCAGCGCCTCTTGTGTTTTACCCGTCACTGCTGTAAGCAGCAGGACAAGCATCATTAATCGTTGAATCATTTGTTTCATTTTTATTTTTTTGAACGGTGGTGACTATTTATTCTTCTTCTTTTATTTTTAGATATTGGTTATACAACTTGTGTCCCTTGAGGGTGCAGATGCCGTAGACAAACATTTCGAGCATAAGTTCATGCGTCTTCGCAAAACTTACTTTTTCAAAACTGAAATAATTTCCAAAAATGAGCATGTCAATCTGTGCCAGTCGCAAATTCGCTGCAAATTCCTCATCCAAGTCAGAACGGTACACGCCGCTTGCTTTTCCTTTTTGTATGTTTTGCTGAACACTTTGTACCCCGCAGTTTGAGCGGAAATTCAGATAATGGCCAAATGCAGAAGGGTAGAACTTTTGAAGATCTTTGAAAAAAACCGGATTAATGCTTTCCAGCATCTGACGCATCTGATCAGAAATCAAGATAATTTCATGAATGGCATCGCGGGATTTTGTCTGCAAGGAAGAAAAATCGTCTGCTTTCTTACCTAATTCAATCTCAACAAGCTGGTTGACGAGGTCGTCCTTCTCTTTGTAGAACTGGTAAATGGTCTTTTTAGACATGCCCAGGTCTTTTGCAATGTCATCCATGGTGACGTGCTTGATGCCGTATTTAAAAAAAAGAGAAAGGGCGGCTTTTAATATTTTATCTTGAGGCTCCATGAAATCCGGCGCAAAACTATGGAAACTTTAATTGTCTTACAAGTTTCCGTCATAAATTTTAATTTTTTTGCATCTTTGGGCTTGGATGGATGTTCAAAAAGGCACACGCTGGAGACGTTTTCAGCGATTTTTACGGAGAAGGTACCGTCTGGTAATCCTTAATGACACGACCTTTGGTGAAAAATTCTCCCTTCGTCTCTCCCCTTATGGCCTCCTGATCGGTGCCTTGGCTACCACCATCATTATGACCACCTTGGTCATCAGTCTGATCGCTTTTACCCCTTTGCGCGAGTATATTCCGGGTTACGGGGATGTGACAGAGCGCAAACAACTGCTTCGGGTGAGCCTGCGGGCCGATTCCTTGCAGCAAGCCATCGAAACACGGGATCTTTACCTGACTTCGGTGTTCAATGCACTGACTGAAAAAGTGGAAACAAAAGGGTCCAAACCAAAACGCGATACCACCGGAAAATACACCAAAATAAACATCAAAGCTTCGGAAGCGGATCTTGAATTCCGTCAGGACTATGAGCAGGGGCGTAACAGCAGCAGTGTGGCACGTTTGATTTATGCAGGATTGAATGAAACCGTTTTCTTCGCCCCCGTTAAAGGACTTGTCAGCACAGCATACAGTATCCAACAAGAACATTATGGTATTGATATTGTCACCCGCGAAGACGAGACCATTAAAACGACGCTCAACGGGACGATTATTTTCACCGGCTTTACCTCACAAGATGGTAACATCATTCAGGTGCAGCATACCAATAACCTCATCAGTATTTACAAGCACTGCTCCTCTTTACTGAAAAGTCGTGGCGACCGCGTCAAATCAGGTGAGGCCATTGCAGTGGTTGGCAATAGCGGTGAAAGAAGTAATGGTCCCCACCTTCACTTTGAATTATGGTACAATGGCTCTCCAGTGAACCCACAAGAGTTTATCTCGTTCTAATCTTCTTTTGGATAAATCTAGTGTGTTACGCTTCGCTGTTGTCGTCTGAACCAAGCGGCACTTAGAAAAAGTGTATTAAAAAACGCATAGAACGTTTGTCCCGCCTGCGTTTCCAAGGTATCCTCCATCAGAAAAGAAAGGAACAGAACCACAAAAAACACCCAATAGAGCAATGGCAGATCCTTCCTCAAAAAATACAGTGGATAAAATAGGCTCAGCAAAAAAATCAAAAGTCCCGTCAAACCCAGTGCCAGGGTAATCGTGATCAATTGATTATGTGGCCGCTTGTACCACTCTTCATGAAGCGGTGACTGGGTGCGCACATAGGATTCGTTCATGGCCTTTTGAACATCGCCTGTCCCAACACCCATCCATACCTGCCCACTGATAGCGGCCAAAGCAGCTTTCCAGAAATAAGGGCGCATGGTGACGGAATGGCCGTTGATGTGCCGGTCGTTTCTGAACTCATCGAACTCATTGACAAATTCATAAATGCGCCGATGAAAAAAACTCCATTCCGGTAAGTTCACATTGACAATGTTTTTTTGAATATTATCTAGATCTTCTGCAGTGAGCTGCATCACCGCCAATGAATCTTTGTTTTTGCCCTGACTCGCCAAGTAGCGCACAAGGACTTCGTAGCGCTGGAGATTATGCGCCGGTTTATACTGAAAAGTATCCCCAGGCACCCGCCGGTTCCACACCCTACTTAATTCTGACAGTTCAATATTGATGAGCACATAATTGCCGTTCTCCATTTGACCCTGTTCCTCAAAATGGATATAACTGCTTCCCCATGGCGTTTGCACCTGCCGCGTGTTCTGGGCGCCAGGCTGTGGAAGCAATTGCTGGCTAAGCACCTTTTGCACATAGAAAAGCAAACTGGTGAAGGCTGCTAGAAACACAGCAAACAGAATCCATTGCCGTTTTCGAATAATGAGGACAATTGAAAAAATAAAGGCCAGAATCAGAAAGTTCATCAAACCGGAGGCCAGTCCCAGTGAATAAAAACAAAACAGAAAATAAACTGCCAGCGCTAGGAGTAGCATTTTTTTCCAAGACGAGGAGCTGCGGGTAAAAAGATAAAAAACCGCTGCAATCGCGATGTTCAAGTAGAGTCCCAGCCGAATATGACTCATGAAGCGCGATGCATTGCGCAAGACTTCTGTTTGGTGAAGCACATGCGTATAAAAATTACACCACAAGGTGTTGGTCAGACATCCGAATAGAAAAAAGCGAAGTACCCAGATATATTCTTTCTTGCTTAAAGCGCTTGAGCTGAAGAAAAGCACGGGGAGGAATAACATGGGCAATTTGGTACGCAGGTCGTCCCAGCCGGCTTTTAAGTCGTCGCTGTACAAAAGACCGGCAGCATGCGCAAAAAAAACAAGGACCAGTAGCCAAAACAAAGCGTTCTGTCTAAGCGCTTCCCACTTCTGACGCCAACGACCTTCGAAAAGCCAGTTGGCAAGGAGCAGAATCTGAGGAACGCTGGTGGGCACTGTACCCATCATCATGCCGTAGGCCAGCAGGCAGACGCCGGAAACAAACACCGCATGATGAATCTTAGTGGAAAACACAGTCCTTAAAGAAACGAAAAAAAGGTAAATATATTTTGTAGAAAAGGGACAAAAAAAACCCATCTAAAAAGATGGGTTTTTTTAAAAAGAAAAAGAGGTGATTAATTCCCGAAATCGGAAAGAAACTTAATCCGCATAACTCTGATTTCTTCTTCGCTATAATCGTTCTCCCCTAATTCTTTCATGGCAGCTTCCACACTATCGCTTTCACTTTCTTTAAAATACTCCATGATTTCCTCCTGCTTCTCTTCATCCATGAGGTCTTCGATGTAATAATTCAGATTGACCTTGGTACCTGATTCCACAATTGTTTCAATCTCGGTGAGTAATTTGGCTAAGGTCAGATTTTTACTCTTCGCCATTTCATTAAGACCTATTTTACGGTCGATGTTCTGAATAATATAAACCTTGAGTCCTGATTTATTGACAACGGATTTAATCACCATGTCAACCGGTCGCTCGATTTCATTTTCTTCGACATACTTTTTAATTAATTCAATAAACGGTTTGCCATACTTCGTCGCTTTACCGGCCCCTACTCCGCTGATTTTGGTCAGTTCATCCATTGTCACGGGGTACTGGATAGCCATTTCTTCTAGCGAAGGTTCCTGGAAAATAACATAAGGAGGTAAGCCTTTCGCTTTTGCTGTCTTCTTCACCTGATCTTTCAGTAATGAAAATAAAACTTCATCCGCCGAAGCCCCGGAGCCTTTACTGCCTGTGATAATTTCATCATCGCCATGATCCTGATCGCCGGTAGCAAAATCATGATCCCTGGTGAATTTTATACTGACCGGTTTTTTCATGTAGGCGCGACCTTTGTCGGTCAGCTTCAATAAACCGTAGTTTTCGATATCCTTTAAAAGAAAGCCATTAACGATTGCCTGACGCAAGACTGCCTGCCAGAATTTTTCATCCTTGTCATGCTCCACGCCTTCCCCCCAAGTGGATAAAATATTATGCTTATAGGTCTTGGCAACGCTGGTCAGCGTCCCCATCACGACATTGACCACATCTTTAATTTTATGTTTTTCCTTAATCTCTGCGACCGCTTTAAGTGCCAGGCTCAAATCCTCCAATGCGTCAAAACTCTGACGCGGGTGGCGACAGTTGTCACACATGCCGTTACAGCGTTCCGCTTCAAATTCCTCTCCAAAGTAATGTAATAAAAATTTACGGCGACAGCTGCTAGTCTCAGCAAAAGCTGCCGTTTCCGACAACATTTGTTTCCCAATTTCCTGTTCTGCCACCGGCTTATCTTTCATGAACTTTTCCAGCTTTATGATGTCATCATAACTGTAAAACGTCACACATTTTCCTTCTCCTCCATCACGACCTGCACGGCCAGTTTCCTGGTAATACCCTTCCAGCGATTTTGGAATATCATGGTGAATTACAAACCGCACATCCGGCTTATCAATGCCCATTCCAAATGCAATCGTAGCGACAATTACATTAAGGTCTTCCATGAGAAAACCATCCTGTGTTTTGGCACGTTCCTTTGCATCGAGTCCAGCATGGTAAGGCGCAGCTTTAATACCGTTCACCTTTAATGCCTCGGCAATCTCTTCCACTTTTTTACGGCTCAAACAGTAGATAATTCCGCTTTTACCGGAATTCTGCTTCACATATTTAATAATTTCTTTGATGACATTGTTTTTGGCGCGGACATCATAATACAAATTATCACGGTTAAAAGAAGATTTGAATAACTCCGCATTCATCATGCCGAGATTCTTCTGAATATCCTGCTGCACTTTTGGTGTGGCAGTCGCTGTGAGTGCCATGACCGGCACCCCACCTACAGCATCAATAATGGGACGCAGACGACGGTACTCTGGACGAAAATCGTGTCCCCACTCCGAAATACAATGCGCTTCATCAATCGCAAAAAAAGAAATTTTAAATTCCTTAAAAAATAGAATGTTATCTTCTTTCGTCAGCGTTTCTGGTGCAATGTAGAGTAATTTGGTTTTTCCCGACAATACATCCTTCTTTACCTGCGTAATGTCACTTTTATTGAGTGAACTATTCAGAAAGTGAGCGATGCCGTTTTCATTACTGAAACCACGAATCGCATCTACCTGATTTTTCATGAGCGCTATAAGCGGTGAAACAACAATCGCGGTCCCCTCGGAAACTAAAGCCGGGAGCTGATAACAAAGACTCTTACCACCGCCCGTTGGCATAATGACAAAAGTGTCATTGCCGTTCAACAAATTTTTAATAATCTTCTCCTGATTCCCTTTAAAACCATCAAATCCAAAGAAACTCTTCAGAGTATCCAGAATCTCTGGTGTTTCTACTTCGCCAACCATGCTTTTCAATGATTAAAATATATGTTTCACTGAGGCAACGTCCATTTTGGACGTTTTTTCAAATCCTATTTAAAGATATAGAATTTATTTTGGAAGAGGCAAGAGTTTTGGAAAAAATGGCAGTGAACTCGGGAATTTACGTCTTTATTTGGCTAATTACTGCAAAATTCGCGTGTTTTATCAAAGATTTGGATTCATTCTGCGGTAAAAACGCAGTTGGAGGCTAACAAAGATCAGACTGATGAGTGCCCCAACATAAAAACTCCAGCCGGTCTGCCCGGTCAGCATAAAAAATACCGTCTTGGCAAAGAAACTGGTCAGAAACAGCTGCACGCCCCATTGTTTGAAGTACCAGATGCCGACGGTAGCGATAAACTGGGTCGCCACGAGAAATCCGTATATCGCTGGGATAAAGACACCCAATTTTTTCACACCGGGTGAAAA
>CALPON020000049.1 GCA_943325195.2 Sphingobacterium thalpophilum
TATCAATGGGATAGTAATGCGGGAGTTGCGACCAGTTCAATGGTTACTGTTAATCCCTTGACAAGCACCAGTTATTCAGTAGTTGGTCTGGCTGCCAATGGCTGCACCGCCTCCGTTAATTTTCCTTTAACTGTATTTCTGCCGACTTTTGCTGTGAATAGTCCTACTTCCAGCTGTCTTGGCGGCACCGTCACGCTCATCGCCAGCGGCGCAACCACTTATACTTGGAATGGAAATCAGCCGTTCTCTCAAATTTCAGTTTCTCCCTCTTCGCCTACCGTTTATGTCGTGGCTGCAACTTCTACTACCGTAGGAGCCATTTGTGTCAGTACCAATACGGTGGTCGTAAACATCTACAATAATCCAACAATCACCGCTGTGGCCACGCGCACTCAGGTCTGCCGGACCGAGACAACATCTTTGGTAGCAGGTGGGGGCAGCACTTATACCTGGTCAGCGGCCTCGCAAACCGGATCGGTGGCGGTTGTGCAGCTTTTTAATAATTCTACTTTCACCGTCACAGGCACTGATAATAATGGGTGCGTGAATTCTACCACAGTGCTGGTAAGGACTTCCACCTGTTTTGGACTTGATGAATTAACGCTGGCAAATCGTATTGATTTAAAAGTATATCCGAATCCCAATAGTGGCGTTTTTACAATTAGCGCCAAAGAAACTGTTTCGGTAGTGCTCGAAAATGAACTAGGTCAATTTCTTGGTGAGTATGCGCTGAATAATTTTAATAATTATCAGACTTCAGTAAAAGGTCTCAGTCAGGGTATTTACTTTTTGACCGTCATTCAGAATAATGAGCGCAGCAGTCAGAAAATTGTGGTTTCAAATTAAACCGGAGTAATAAAAAAATCCCCGCCAATTGGTGGGGATTTTTTTTTGGTAATTTTTTTAAGTGCCAAGTATTTCAATCAGACTCATTAGAGAATCGTCTAGTTTCTGTCGGTGCTTCACCGCCTTCGCAAAGGGCGTAAATAGTATTTCTTTATTGACAATACCTACCATTTCCCCTTTCCTTCCGGCTATCAGTGCTTTCACCGCATGGTGTCCGACCAAACTGGCATTCACCCGCTCCATGCAGGTCGGATTTCCACCGCGCTGAATGTGACCAAGGATGCTAACGCGGAGATCAAATTCAGGAAAATCTTTTCTTATTTTTTCAGCAACGACCAGCGCGCCACCGCTTTCGTCTCCTTCGGCTACGACAATAATTTTACTGCTTTTACTTTTGCGCCAGGTCTTCATTTTACTGCAGAGTAAAGCTAAGTCATCTTGAATCTCCGGAACCAGTAAGGCCTCTGCACCACTAGCAACGGCAGAGCGCAGCGCAATTAATCCAGCATCGCGCCCCATCACTTCTACTACAAATACGCGGTCATGACTATCTGCGGTATCTCTTATTTTATCAATTGCTTCCACAACCGTGTTGACGGCCGTGTCGTATCCGATGGTAAAATCTGTGCCTACAAGATCGTTATCAATTGTCCCAGCGCAGCCCATGACTGCCAGTTCGCAAGCCTCAGAAAGAGCGAGGGCTCCTTTAAATGTGCCATCCCCACCAATCATCACAAAACCGTCGAGTGCCTGCCGCTTAATCGTCGCCACTGCTTTCTGAAGCCCTTCTGGTGTCATAAACCGTTGCGAACGTGCCGATTTTAAAAGTGTTCCCCCGCGCTGAATAATACCGGAGACGCGCTCCGGCGTCAGATCAATGGTGTGATCATCAATCAATCCCTCGTAGCCTCTGTAGAATCCGGTGCAAGAGATGCCAGCATGATGTGCTGTTCTCACCACAGCCCGAATACAGGCATTCATTCCAGGGGAATCACCACCAGAGGTAAATACGCCAATTTTTTTGATCATAGAACGAAGGTATAAAAAGCAATTCGACCTTCACAGGACTTTAGTATTACTTCACAAATCTGCGTATCTTGGCTGTATGGGCAGAATCATGGCGATAGATTATGGAAGTAAACGGGTGGGACTGGCGGTGACGGATCCTCTGCGCATTATTGCATCGGGACTGGACACCATTCACAGCAAAGACCTGATCGCCTTTCTGGAAGCCTACTTTAAAAAAGAGCCGGTCGATATCATTGTCGTAGGAGAGCCAAAAACACTTGCTAATAAAGCCAGTGACAGTGCCCGTTTCATCGAACCATTTGTCACGCATTTGAGGAAAAAATTCCCAGATAAAAAAATTGAGCGCTTTGATGAACGTTTTACAAGTGCCATTGCTCATCAGACAATGAGGGACGGTGGACTTGGTAAAAAAGCAAGACAGGATAAAGAGTTGGTAGATCGCATCAGTGCGACCATCATCCTTCAGGATTATTTACAATTTAGTGGGCTGTAGATGAATATTTTTATTGCAGATATTCTTGGAAAGGAAGCAGATTTGCGCAGTGATGAAAGTTGGCATTGCGCCAAAGTGCTGCGGAAAAAGAGTGGTGATACCATTTATCTGATTGACGGACTGGGAAATTTTTATACTGGTCGACTGGAATTGGTGACTGAAAAAAAATGTCGCGCTTTAATTATAGAGGGACCTCGGAAACAGCCGGAAGCGAGCTACCACCTGCATCTGGCCATTGCACCGACAAAGAACATTGATCGGATTGAATGGATGCTGGAAAAGTGTGTAGAAATCGGAATTCAGGAACTGAGCTTTTTTACTTCCCGGAATTCAGAACGCCAGGTTTTAAAAATGGAACGCATTCGCCACATTGTCGAAAGTGCTGTGAAGCAAAGTCTGCAAGCCCGAATTCCTCTCATTCATCCCCTTAAAAGTTTTCAGGAATTACTTCAGTTCGAAGGAGCGGATCAGAAATATATCGCCCATTGTCACCTCGGCGAAAAAAAAGAAATTCGTCAACTTCAATTTGCAGGAAAAAAAACACTAGTCCTTGTCGGACCGGAAGGAGATTTTACACTTGCAGAGACCGAAGAGGCCGCGGGGAAAGGTTTTGAGGCGATTTCCCTAGGACAAAACCGACTTCGCACCGAAACAGCTGGCTTATTTATTTGTCAAACCCCTTCAATACTTAGCCCATGATTGATTTAAACAACTACCGCCTTAAATTAGGTGAGAACCTAGACAGATCCCTGCTGCTGCTGGCCGGTCTGAGTGCCGAGGAACTGAATTGGACAGTAGGAGATCAATGGTCCCTGCTTCAAATTGCTGAGCACATTTTGCTGACCGAGGAAATGGTGATGGGTATTTTATCAGACGGCTCTTCAGAACTCGCTGAAAAGCTCGAGTTATTTGGAAATGATAAACTAAAGGACTTGATGGTGAATCTGCGCAATCATAAAGTTAAAACGCAGAGGAATCTGGAACCTCAGGGAAGTATTCGCAACGTACAAGAATTTCAGTCCGCTATGCGACTCTCCCGAGATACACTTGTTTCCAACTTAAAAAGCGGGGAGTGGATGGTTTCTACTGAAACGTACACCCACCCCATGCTCGGAGAAATGACTGTCAGCGATTGGCTCTACTTTATACTGCATCATGCCGAAAGGCATCAGTGGCAAATGAAGGATCGCCTCGCTGAACTAGGAGATGCTAGAGCAACTCAGTAATTTCTGAACTTAAAGGATCTACAGCGCTCCCAAAGAATTTAACCACCTGACCTTTTTCATCAATGAGGTATTTGCAGAAGTTCCAGCTCGGGGATTTATCGCAAGTGCCATTAAGTTCTTTGTCGCTGAGGTATTTGTAGAGGGGATGCGCATCACTTCCCTTTACACTAATTTTTTCCATCATCGGGAACTTCACTCCATAATTTTTTGTACAGAATGTTTTGATTTCATCGGCAGTACCCGGCTCTTGTCCCCCGAAATTATTGGCGGGAAATCCAATGACAACCAGTTTTCCTGCGTATTTCTCGCTCAATGCTTCAAGATTTTTGTATTGAGAGGTGAAGCCACATTTGCTGGCGACATTGACAAGTAATAATTTTTTGCCTTTGAATTGAGAGAGACTGATGTCTTTGCCTTCTAGTGTTTTTAATTTAAAGTCATACACATTGCCTTTCGGCACAAGACGTGAACTGCTGAAGGAGCTGAAAAGAATAGTCATAACGAGGCTTAATACAGATAAAAAGAGTTTTGATTGACGCATAAGGATTGATTTTACTTAATAAGACAAATTTAATGTAAAAAGGTTCAAAAAGCGGGCCAGCCTTTTCTGGCTAAATCTGTTAAAATAAATCAAAAGCTCAGTGTTCACAACATTCAGGATACCCCGCGACCCCGTGTTTGTATTACTTCTAATTTTAAAGGAATGAAGAAATCCATCATCTTACTCACCATTTTAATTGGGGCGGGTATGACAGCGCAGCAAATTGCCCTCCGGAAAGGTACCGATCCAGCTTTTTTATCCATGCCTACTCGTTGGGCTGATTCCGTCTTTAATTCTTTAACACCTGATCAGCGGCTTGGACAGCTGTTTATGATAGCAGCCTTTAGCAACCGGGACAATAAACACACCAAAGAGCTGGAACAGGTCATTCGGACTTATAATATTGGTGGACTGATCTGGATGCAGGGCGGTCCCGTGCGCGAGGGAAAGTTGGCGAATTACCTGCAATCCATCGCAACCACACCCTTACTCTACAGTATGGATGCCGAATGGGGTTTATCCATGCGACTGGATAGCACTTTCCGGTATCCCCGCCAGATGACGCTCGGCGCTATTAAAAATGATTCTCTGATTTATGAGATGGGTCGGCAAGTGGCGATTGACTGTAAGCGTCTGGGTCTTCATATTAATTTTGCCCCGGATGCGGACGTGAATAGCAATCCCCTGAATCCCGTTATTGGCATGCGTAGTTTTGGGGAGAGTAAATATAACGTCGCCCGCAAAGCGGCGATGTATATGCAAGGTATGCAGGACGAGCAGGTGCTAGCTAATGGCAAACATTTTCCTGGACATGGCGATACCGATTCCGATTCACATACCTCCTTGCCGCTACTTACGCATTCAAGGGCGCGCCTAGATAGTCTCGAATTGTATCCTTTTTCCTATTTATTTGAAAGAGGTCTCGGCAGTGTAATGGTAGCGCATCTGCGTATACCCTCGCTCGATACCACGCAGGGACTGCCCTCCACCTTATCATCAGGCATTGTAACAGACCTTTTGAAAAAAGAAATGGGCTTTAAGGGTCTGGTTTTTACAGATGCACTCAACATGAAAGGGGCCGCTGGTTTTGTGCCGGGAATAGTGGAAGTAAAAGCACTGCAGGCTGGTAACGATGTGCTGTTATTCAGCGCCGACGTACCGAAGGCCTTCGCCGCCATAAAAGCAGCCTTGCTCTCGGGGGAATTAAAACAAAGCGATTTGGACGAGAAGGTGAAAAAGATCCTGATGACCAAGTACTGGTGTGGACTGAATCAGCCGCAAGTGATTGTCACTCGCAACATAACACGGGATTTAAATTCACCTGCTTCCGAAGCCTTGAATGATCGTCTGGCGAAGGCGGCGCTCACGTTACTAAAAAATGAAGCTCAGCTATTGCCTTTTACCGTCGGCGATACCAGCAAAATTGTTGAGGTATCTTTTGGCCTAGAGGATACGAATCAACTTTATTCTAGCTTACGGTTAGTCTCTAATGTGCAGCATGTGGGTCTCAGTCATAATGCGACGCCAGCCCAGGTAGCCGCCCTTTTTACGGCGATTAAGCCAGCTAGCCGTGTCATCCTTCAGCTAAATAAGAGCAATTTAAAACCAGACAATAATTTTGGAGTCTCCGCTCAAACACTGCTGTTGATGGATTCCATTGCTACTCTGAAACCCACTGTCCTCGTGCTTTTCAGCAATCCCTACTTATTAAATAAATGGAGTAGTTTTAAAAACTACAAATCGGTGCTCTTGGCGTATGAGAATATTCCTGCTATGCAACGCGCTGCAGCCAATGCCATCTATGGTTTGGACAAAGTAGAAGGTCAGCTACCAGTCAGTACTAATTTGTTTGCGCTGGGTTCAGGCGTAACTTTGCTGCCAGGGCCTTTAACGCGTAAAACAGCTGAAGAACTGTTTGCCAATACCCGTTTTAAGGGTATCGATAGTATTGCCCTTGCCGGCATTGCGGCCAAGGCTTATCCGGGTTGCCAGGTCGTGGCTTTCAAGGATGGGCGACTTGTTTATCAGAAGGCCTTCGGTAATTACACCTACGAGAAAACTGGCAGACCGGTTAGCAATGGTACCGTATATGATTTAGCGAGTGTCACAAAAATCGCTGCTTCGTCCCTGGCCCTCATGAAACTGAGATCGGAAGGTAAATTTGATTTTACAAAAACGCTTGGGTATTATCTGCCGGAATTGCAAGGCAGCGATAAGGCCGATTTGTTGATTGAAGAGGTGCTTTCACACCAAGCAGGTCTGCCCGCGTGGATTCCGTTCTACCAAACAACCTTGGATAAGGGCAAAAATTACAAGCCCGGTTATTATTCAAAAACCAAAAGCGAGCAGTTTCCGACACAGGTCGCTCACGACCTCTATGTTGTGAGAGGAATGAATGACTCCATCATGAAACAAATTGTCAACGCCAAACTCGCAGAGCGTGGCAACTATCTGTACAGTGATATCGGGTATTATTTTATGCAGCGGATTATTGAAAAGCAGAGCGGAACTTCTCTTGATAAATATGTGCAGGCACTTTATGCACAAGCGGGTCTGGGATTAACGTACCTGCCCCTGAACTATTTTTCAGAACTGCAGATTGCACCTACGGAAAAAGACCTCGTTTTCCGTAAACAGGAGGTGCAGGGTTATGTGCATGATCCGGGTGCCGCCCTGCTAGGGGGAGTTGCGGGACATGCGGGTCTTTTTGGCAATGCCCTCGATGTGGCCCGTCTGATGCAATTATTCTTGAATAAAGGCGAATTAAATGGTGTGCGTTTAATCGATAGCAATGTGGTAAAGGAATTCACTTCCTGCCGTTTTTGTCCCGCTAATCGCCGCGGTCTCTGTTTTGAAAAACCGGAAACAGATTCCAAAAAAGAAAGTCCCGTTGTGGCCGATTGCAGCGCAGAAAGTTTTGGACACTCTGGCTTTACGGGTACTTTTGCATGGGCTGATCCAAAAAATAATTTGATTGTCGTTTTTCTCAGTAACCGGGTATATCCCGATGCGAATGACAATAAATTGGCTAAGCTGGGAATCCGTGGAAAAATACATAAAACATTTTATGAGGCACTAAAATGATGAGCATGCGCCTCTTGATTCTTAGCCAATACTTTCCTCCAGAAGTTGGGGCGCCTCAAAACCGCCTCTTCGAACTGGCTTTGCGACTTCGCGACAAGGGCATTTCGGTGACTGTCTTGACGGCCATGCCCAATTATCCTCAGATGGAAATCCAAAAGGCGTACCGAGGCAAAAAATACCTGCGCGAAGAAATGGAGGGATTAACAATTCATCGCAGTTCCATTTATGTTTCTCAAAGTAAATCCATCCTCTCCCGCCTGCGAAATTACTTTTCATTCGTGCTTTCAAGTGCACGCGCCAGTGCGCGGTTGGAAAAGGAGTACGATTTCCTTTTGTGCGAATCGCCGCCCTTATTTCTGGGCTACAGTGCGATGTATCTGGCCCGTAAAAAGAAAGCAAAATTAATTTTTAATGTCAGCGATCTCTGGCCCGAATCTGCAGAAAAACTCGGGGTGGTCACGAATTCAGTTCTTCTAAAATTAGCCTATCGCCTCGAAGAACGCCTGTACAGAAAGGCAGTGCTGGTCACTGGCCAGACCAAAGGAATCTGCGCAAATATTAACGCGCGTTTTCCGGAAGTTCCCACGTGGTGGTTGCCGAACGGTGTGGACCTTCAGTATTACAATCCCGATACTCAGCCAGCGAGTAACTGGCGAAAAGAAAATGGTTTTGATGCGGCTGATTTTATTGTTCTCTACGCAGGAATACTGGGTATTGCACAGAAACTAGAAGTTATTCTCGAGGCGGCGGATCAACTTCGAAACTTCCCCGCCATTCATTTTGTGTTGATGGGCAGTGGCCCCTGCAAAACCGAATTGCAGGAACTGCGAAAAAAAATGAGTTTAGCTTCTGTGCACTTCCTGGATACCGTTCCTAAGTCGGAAATGCCAAAGGTGCTCAAAGCTGTGAATGCGGCCGTGGTGCCGCTTCGTAAACTGGATTTATTTCTTGGCGCCATTCCTTCAAAAATTTTTGAAAGTTTGGCCATGGAAAAACCCCTCCTGTTGGGGGTAGATGGGGAAGCACGTCAGCTTTTTATTGAGGAAGGGAAGTGTGGCCTTTTCTTTGAACAGGAAAATCCTACCGCATTGGCAGCGGCTTGTCTGCGTTTGTTTCAGCAGCCCGAGCACTGTTTAGAGCTCGGAAAAAACGGGCGGCAATTTGTCAACCTTCGGTTTAATCGGGAGACCATTGCAGCGGATTTTTATTTTGAATTAAAAAAATTGGCGAATACTGACAAATGATAAAGGCTGAGGCCATACTCCCTACTGCTGAGCTGACAACGGCCCGGAAGATTTTTTATTTTTTTCCGGTACTGTTTTCATTTTGTCTGCCATTTGGCTCTAATCTGCTTTCTTGGCTCATTGTGGGCTGGACCTTTGTTTCTTTTTTTAATTGGCGAAAAACAGAGCTGCGGTCCATCTTCAGCCATCGCGGAGCTTGGCTCCTTTTAGTTTTTTTTGCTGCGACACTTGTCAGTGCGCTCCTATCCACTAACCAGAAAGAGGCCGGCTTTGCAATAGAAGTGAAAATGACTTTTCTGATTTTCCCCTATTTGTTTTTCTGCTTCTCTTGGCCCTTAGCCATCCTTCGGCGCTGCGTCATCGCTTTTGTCTCTGGCTGCTTTTTCGCTACCCTGTACCTGCTGCTGAGGGCGACTTCTTATAGTATTGGCGGACAAACTGAGTATTTTTTCTACACACTTTTTTCAGACTTTTTGCATGCGTCTTACTTTTCCATGTACCTGCTCAGCGCATTGGCCTTTGTAATGATTCTTTATCCCACTTGGTTTCATCAACAGAAAGCGATACTAAAAAGCACTTGGTTGTTTGGCGCTGTTTTTATCGCCGGTATTTTTTTGTGTGCGAGTAAAATGGGTTTAATTACTTTTTTTATTGTTTTCCCCCTTCTTCTCCTTTATCGCTGGCGGGGAAAATTTCCTTTGCGAAAATCACTGAGTCTGTTGCTGGGACTCGCCATACTCGTGGCATTGGTTTTGTTTATGCTTCCCCAAACAACAGAACGTCTGATCAGATTGACGCAATTTTCTTCAACGGTAGATAAAACTTCCTCAGAAAGCTCTGCAGTCCGCCTACTGATCTGGGAGCAATGTTTGGAAATAATACGCGAGCGTCCCATACTGGGGCAAGGCGTGGGGGATGCCAATGACCTTCTTTATCAGCGCTATGAACTAAATGGGTTAAGTGGCGCACTCCTGCACCGGCTGAATGCGCACAACCAGTATTTTCAGACGGCTATTGGATTGGGCTTTGTGGGACTTTTGCTATTGGTCCTTTTGACTTTCTGGCAGCTCATAGCGGCATTCATCAAACGACGGGTGCTTCTGCTTGTATTTGCGTTGATCATCAGTCTTAACTTTTTGGTGGAATCGATGCTGCAAACATCAGCCGGTGTTCTTTATTTTACTTTTTTTTACTGTTATCTCCACCTCTGTGATCGTGATTTACTGATTGCAGCACCTTTGACGAATTCGCAACTCAATGAAAAACTTTAAACTTCTAAAATTTTTAACTGTTCTTTCTCTTTCCTGCCCGCTTTTGGCTCAAAAAAGCACCTATATCTGGCCGTTGGACTCTAGTCTCGCTCTGACAGGCAACTATGGGGAAATAAGGCCCAATCACTTCCACACAGGAATCGATTTATCTACCAATGGAAGAGAAGGTCTGCCGGTGCAGGCCATTGCTGATGGCACCGTCAGTCGTATTCGCATTAGTTCTGGTGGATATGGGCGTTGTGTATACATACGGCACGATAACGGTCAGGTCTCGGTCTACGCGCACTTAAGCGCCTTTAATACGGAAATTCACGAGGCGCTTTTTACTGAAATTAACAAACGGCAAGTGTATGAACTGGACCTCACTGCGCCTGCAGAAGCGCTGCGTATTCGGCAGGGACAAATCATCGGGTATTCTGGTAATTCCGGAAGTTCCACCGGACCGCATCTTCATTTCGAAATAAGGGATGACAAGACAGAGATTCCATATAATCCACTTTTGTTTTTAAAAAAAACAGATCATGTCCCACCGCAATTAAACGCGCTGGCTTGGTATGACGTCTCTGATTTGTATCACCCCAGGTTACTACATTTTCAGAAAGTCAGCACCTCCGCGCCCATCGCTCGATTGCCGGATTATCGGTCTCCTTCTTCCAACATTGCCTTCGCGTTTGCGGCTAGCGATTACATGAGCATCGGGGGAAGCAAGAATCAGGTGACCTCTGTCCGCCTGATGTTGGACGGTACCGAAATATATGCCCATAGCTTTACCGCCTTGCGTTTTGAAAGTAATCGTTTTGTGAATGAATTTGCGGACAAACAAGGGGGCTATTTTTTACAAAAATGTTTTCTTCCAGAAAACTATCCCGCTGGAATTTATACCGGCAGTAAAACAGACGGTCGCATCTTTCTTAAAGATACCCTGTGGCACAGTCTAAAATTAGAACTGCGAGACGATGCAGGCAATGTGACAGCGGTTGAGCAGTCGCTTCGCTGTCATATCCTTTCTCCTCCGCATGCACCCGAATGTAAGTCGCACTTCGTGGCGGCCAGAATCAATGAAAGCATCGCAACGCCGAATGCCATCCTCCATCTCCCCGCCAACACGCTTTATAACAGCATCTGTATGCAATTAAAAGCAGAGGGCGGACGCGTTCAGATTCTACCCGCTGGTTTAAATTTTTCGACAGCGTTTCGCTTGGCCATGCCGGTACCCGCCGAGATGCGTGATAAGACGGCTAAATTGATTTTTAGAAATGCAAATTCCGTTTATCGTCCCGAATTAGGAAAAGACTCGCTTTACCTTGAAGCCAAAAACTCTGGCACCTTTACCATTAGCACCGACCTGCAAAATCCAGAAGTGAAAGCACTCTGGAAGTCCGGAAAGGGCAGCGCCAGACCTGCCAGTCTTCGTTTTCTGATGCGGGATGATTTAAGTGGCATTGAACGCTATGAATTATTTGTGAACGGAAAGTGGACCTTCGCATATTATGATATCAAAAAAGATCAGCTGATTCTGGAAACGAAGGGGCTGCCAAAAGGAACCCTGCATCTGCGCCTCTTTGTTTCTGATAAGTGTGAAAATGTCACCTTATTCAGCACCACCTTTTAGGTCTTAGGCCCCGAGAGATAGAGCCGGGCATCCAGTCCCGTATTAAACAATAAGTCGAGGCTACTCAGGTTGGCACAAAAAGAGTAACGCGCGCCGAATGTCTGGTAATAAGGCTGGGACAAATACGTCTGAACAGTCTTGTCGGTTTCATACCCAATTTTAGGGTGGATGCCTTGGCGTAAATCCAGTGCTGCCTGGTCTTCCACGTAAACAGATGAATAAACAATTTCTTTTTTGAGGCGGAGAATCTTTAGCAGTAAAGTCAATTGTGCCGCATTGAAGTCAGCCAACACTTGGAAAGGTTGCTCATACAAAGCAAAAATATCCGGAGCGAAGTAATCGAAGTAGGGTGATTTTCCATAGGCACTTCTGATTGCATGGCAATGTTGCTGCCGCCAGGGTGTCACTGTGCTTAATAAAACAGAAGCACTTGTACATTTATTATGTAGGCGATGGACGGGAATAGAGAGGTCTAGCGGACCATTGGCAGAAAGAATTGTACAACGGTTGCGGTAGCTTTGTTTTTCGTAGTATTCCTGCAGGTCGATCAGGACTGATGAGGCATTCAGCACATAATACAAGTAGTGCAGGTTGGGCCAGTAGGCGGTACTTAGGACCGTATTCATGGCGCCCGACGCAAACGGTTTTGAAGGACACCAATGACACTGCTTTCCGGCAGATAGCCCCAGTTTCGGGAATCATTGGCATTGCCACGATTGTCGCCCAGCACGAAGTAGTAATTTTTTTTCACAATGTATTCTTTCGTTAATGCACCATTCACAAAAATACTGTCATTTGAAATGGCGAGCTGGTTTTTCTCATAGTCTCGAATCAGTTGTGAATAGAGTGCAATACTGGCGGTATCCAAGCGCAGGGTATCTTTTACTTTGGGAATCTTTAATTTACCAAAATGGTCAGCATTCCAGGGATAACTTGGGTGAAAGGGAAAACAATTCTCGTCATAGCGCCCACTAGCTTCCATTCGCCGTTCCATCCGTTTGACGTAAGGCTGTTTTTCAAGCTTTTTTGCCATGCTGTCACTCACCGCGAAACTGTAATCGAAATTGGTTGAAATCGCTCCGCCGTCACTGATTTGAAATTCAGCCCGGAAAGCACTATCCAGCTCATGGACTGTTGATACAAAATAATTTTGTTTCAAACTGCTGCCAATTTCAAATCTCTGATTGTTCACATAGACCTCACCCCGGCGTATTTCAAGGACTTCACCAGGAAGCGCTACGAGGCGCTGAATCATAAAAGTAGAAGTCATGCTACTGTCCGCAACCGGGTATTTGAAGTAAATAAGATCACCCTGTTCCAGTGCTGGGAGCTGCTTGCTGATCAGAAAAGCTTCCCCATAATTTAAAGTCGGTTCCATATCCCGGCTGTTCACCCGCACCACATCAAAAACCAAGCTCTTGATGAGAACAAAAGCCGTCAGTGCAATGAAGGCACTGATTAACCAGCTGCTACTGCTTATGTATGGCCAGAATTTTTTCAGAGGACTTTCTCTTTTTCGATTCTGATTTTTCTACGCTGATTCCATTTATTGAATCCCCAGATGCCCAGCACCACAATAATAAATGGCACTTTCACCGAATTTAGTTTACCGTCTTCCACATAACATAAGAAACGTTCCCAACGGAATTTACCGTCATGACTATTCTTCGTTAAAGAACCGAGTGCCGATTTACCGCTGACTGGATTATTTTCTGCGTACTTCATACTAAACCAGACAAAGAAGGGCGAGCCAACCACGTGATCGTAGGGTACAAAGCCCCAACTTCTGCTATCGGCGCTGTTATGACGGTTGTCACCCATCATAAAATAATAATCCTGCTTAAACGTATACTTGTCAATCACCTGTCCATCATAATACACCTTTCCATTCAGCGCATAGACCTGATGAATACCATCGTCATACGTATTCATGATTTTAGAATACAAACATAAATTCTGCGTATCGATTGGCAGCGTCATGCCCGCCTGCGGAATTTGCAGGGGACCGAAGTTGTCGTTATTCCAAGCATAGAAAGGATTGTGCGGGAAGATGCGGTAGTCATAATACTTTTTCGGTTCGGTTTTTTTGACGACCGTGTAAACATCTGGCATTGCCTGCAAGCGAGCCGCTACATCTGCGGGCATGTTCAAGTCATAATAACTGGTGTCTCCGCTCTGATTTACCTTGCCGGCCTCCGACACATAAATGTCTAGGTCATCGAGCAAGGCAAAATTACTGAGGGCATGCGTTTGATTTGTGGTCACCGAATTCTCACCGAACAATGCCCCCTTTGTGCGCACAATGTAGCGGTGCTGCGCATGTTCCGGCATCGCCTGCGCCTTATCGTTAATCATCACCAAGCCATCAATGATCTGAAGTTTATCACCAGCAATGCCTACACAGCGCTTCACGTAATGATCGCGCTTGTCAACGGGACGAGCGGCTACATCTCCATAAGGTTTTTCGGGACCATTAATAAAATTCCAGGCTTGTGTCTGATAATACGCTGAGCCATGCTTTCCCTGATCATAGCCGCGGATGTTCTGAGCCTCATCCCGCACGACTTGATAATAACTGCTATTCTGCTGTTTTAGCAGCACCGTGTCACCATCGGGATAATTAAAAACAACAATCTGGTTATTCTTCACATGACCAAAACCGGGTAGTCGGAAATAGGGCAATTTAATCCATTCCAGATAAGACTTCCGAGTTTCTGACAAGGGGAGTGTATGGTGCGCAAAAGGAAAGGAGAGGGGAGTCTGAGGAATCTTTGGCCCATACGCAAACTTGTTGACGAAGAGAAAATCGCCTACCATCAGTGATTTCTCGAGGGAGGAGGTAGGAATCGTAAACGCTTCAATAAAGTAGCCGCGAATGATGGATGCCGCAATCACCGCAAAAATAATGGGATCGACCCAGTTCTTGATAAATTTACTTGGTTCTATTTTGTAACGGGAAAGGCCACTGAATTTGGCGCTTTCATCAAATCCGATTTTCACGAAAAATAAATAGGGTAGGATGGAAGCAAATAATAAATCCCCGTTAGATGGTTTGTTAAACGCACGTGCTACATTAAAGCCATACACCCCATACATGAAGATGTTCACGCCCGGCACCACCATAATGAGGCACCACCACCAGGGTTTCTCCAACACTTTGGCAAGCACATAAAAGTTGTAGACCGGTACCCAGGCTTTCCAGCTCTCTTGTCCCGCTTTGACAAATAATTTACTTAAGCCAAAAAAAGAGGCCAAGACAAGGATTAAAAAAATATAATTTCCCATAAACGTAAGCTGTGAAGATAGAGATTTAATGTGAGTACAAAAGCAGCCTTTTTTAAGCAGATTTATTTTCCTGCTGTTAATATTTGTTAGTCCGTGCGCGGGAATCTTATCCTCTTTTTTACCCGTTTAACCGCCGACCAATGCGGTCGCATCAAAAATAAATTTTATCTTTACTTCGAAATAGAAACCTACGTTGTTTGTAGGTAAAGACTTATGATAAAAATTACACTTCCTGATGGTTCAATTCGTGACTACGAAAGCGGAACCTCCTCCCTGCAAATTGCACAAAGTATTAGTGAAGGCCTAGCACGAAATGTCCTGGCTGCCAAAGTAAACGGCGAAGTTTGGGATGCTTCCCGCGCCATTACAACGGATGCGCACTTGCAATTGCTGACCTGGAATGATGACCTAGGTAAAAATACTTTGTGGCATTCCTCGGCGCACATCATGGCCGAAGCTCTGGAAGCGCTGTATCCAGGTGTTAAATTCTGGGTCGGACCAGCTTTGGAAAACGGCTTTTATTACGATGTGGACCTGAATGGTCAGTCCCTCACGCCCGCTGATTTTGAAAAGATAGAGCAGAAAATGCTCGAACTCGCTCGAAAAAATAATAGCTACGAACGCAAAGAGATTTCTAAAAAAGAAGCCATCGCTTACTTTACCGAAAAAGGGGATACCTATAAACTAGATTTACTCGAGCGCCTCGACGATGGCAACATCACACTGTATACCCAGGGGGATTTTACCGATCTCTGCCGTGGTCCGCATATCCCAACTACAGGCTTCATAAAGGCTGCGAAGATTCTGAACATTGCCGGTGCCTATTGGAAAGGCGATGAGAAAAATAAAATGCTCACTCGGGTCTATGGCATTACCTTCCCGAAAGAAAAAGAACTAAAAGAATACCTGGTCTTGTTGGAAGAAGCGAAAAAACGCGATCACCGCAAATTGGGTAAGGAATTGGAATTGTTTACTTTTTCTGAAAAGGTGGGGATGGGCCTTCCATTGTGGTTGCCAAAAGGCGCCATGCTCCGCGAGCGACTGATTCAGTTTATGCAAAAAGCGCAGACTGCGGCAGGTTATTTGCCGGTGGTGACGCCGCACATTGCTCTCAAAGAACTTTATGTGTGCTCGGGTCATTATGAGAAATACGGGAAGGACTCCTTTCAGCCAATTCAGACGCCGCATGAAGGAGAAGAATTTTTCCTGAAACCCATGAACTGTCCGCATCACTGCGAAATTTACAAGGCCTCACCAAAATCGTATAAGGACCTTCCGGTGCGTTTTGCCGAATTTGGGACCGTGTACCGCTATGAACAACATGGTGAATTGCACGGACTGACCCGTGTTCGCGGTTTTACCCAAGATGATGCGCATCTCTTTGTTCGTCCTGATCAAGTGAAGGAAGAATTTTGCAAGGTGATTGATCTGGTGCTTCTGGTTTTCAATGCCCTTGACTTTAAAGATTATACAGCACAAATTTCGCTTCGTGATCCGGAGAATAAAACCAAGTACATTGGTAGCGATGAAAATTGGGCCCTGGCGGAACAAGCCATTGTGGAATCCGCCGCTGAAAAGGGACTGAGGACCGTTGTAGAGCTCGGAGAAGCAGCCTTTTATGGTCCCAAATTGGACTTTATGGTGAAGGATGCGCTGGGAAGAAAATGGCAATTGGGAACCATTCAAGTGGATTATAATTTGCCTGAACGTTTTGAATTGGAATATACTGGAAGCGATAACCAAAAGCACCGTCCCGTGATGATTCACAGGGCTCCTTTCGGTAGTCTGGAACGCTTTATTGCCGTGCTCATTGAGCATTGTGGTGGGAATTTCCCACTCTGGCTCACGCCGGATCAAGTCGCCGTTTTGCCTATTTCCGAAAAATATAACGATTACGCCAAAAATGTCTTAACTTTGCTCGGTAACATGGGTATTCGCGGATTTGTGGATGACCGGAACGAAAAAGTTGGAAAAAAAATCCGTGATAGTGAAGTGAAAAAATTACCGTTCATGCTCGTCGTTGGTGAAAAAGAGGAGGCAGAGAATGTAGTGGCTGTTAGGGCCAGGACAAAAGGCGATATCGGTTCCTTTACCGTGAACGATTTTGCAGCCTATGTTCAAGAATTGATTGAAAGTGATTTTAAAGAAAAAGCAAGTAATGAAATAAGTCCGGAATAGTTCCGGCAGCAACAATTAACAAAAAACGGGACTGCGTAGAAGCAGAAACGACTAGTAAAAAGCGGAGGTCAGTATCAACCAAAAGAAACCATTTTTCCCAAAGCCCAACAATCCGGCAACTCCTGCTACGCCAGGCGCTGCTGCCACTCCTGGTCAGGAACAAAAGCCTGTATTCAAACAGCCACGTGGTCTGAAGGCTGGATTCAAACGTCCCGGTGTAAAAGAGGAACTGCATAAAGTCAATAACCGGATTACGGCACCACAAGTGCGCGTTGTTGGGGATGATATCGAAGCGGGTGTATATCCGATTGCAAGGGCCATTGAAATGGCTCGTGAAAAAGGCTTGGACCTAGTTGAAATTGCACCAAACGTTGATCCTCCTGTCTGCAAGATTGTTGATTACGGAAAATTTCTGTACGAACAGAAAAAGAAAGCAAAAGAAATTAAAGCAAAAGCCGCCAAAGTGGTGGTGAAAGATATTCGCTTTGGTCCACATACAGATGACCATGATTTTAACTTCAAGAAAAATCACGCCATTAAATTCCTTCAAGAGGGCTGTAAAGTAAAAGCTTACGTGTTCTTCAGGGGACGTGAAATCGTTTTTAAAGTGCAAGGGGAAGTTCTTTTACTGCGCTTCGCGACCGAACTAGAAGAGTGGGGGAAAGCAGAACAACTGCCGCAACTCGAAGGAAAAAAGATGCTCATGCTCATTGGACCTAGAAAAAAATAATCTTCAAAAATTTAGACCAGGCTTTTAGCCTGGTTTTTTTTTGTTTCCTATTTCCCTAAAACGAAGTTGAGTGGAGCCAGGGTTTATCTTCCAAGAAATAACACTCCTTACTTTCAGATAAGAAGTGCTTCGTAGTCAAGCCCTTCGGGCTTGGCTTCATGGTGAGTAGCCATTACCACGGACTGCGTCCGTGGTAATGGCGTTTGAAGTCTTTCAGACTTCACTGCTGGAAGATCAGGCAAATCCCTGGACGGAGCTCATGGTAGATGTGTGTGATTCTTTCAGACTTCTGTGCTGGAAATTTCAGGCAAAGCCGTGGACGGAGCTCATGGTAGATGCGTGTGATTCTTTCAGACTTCTGTCCTGAAAATTTCAGGCAAAGCCATGGACGTAGCGGGTGGCAGGTAATTCATGAACTTTTAGACGATGTATGTGAAGTCTTTCGAAAGGCATGTTACATGGTATTTTGTTCTTGTTATGTTTGTTGAAAGCTGTTCACGCGGAACTCCGAAGGAGTTCAACACCCCTTACCCGAGGCAGCGCCTCGGGTAAGGGAGACTGAGCGGTTCCCACAAGCCCGAAGGGCTTGAAGTAGCGAGGGTTTATCTTCCAAGAAATAACACTCCTTACTTTCAGATAAGAAGTGCTTCGTATTCAAGCCCTTCGGGCTTGGA
>CALPON020000050.1 GCA_943325195.2 Sphingobacterium thalpophilum
GAAACCGTTGTCAATATTAAAGAACGAGTCGATGTTCTGCGGCGTCTTTTGCCAGGTACCCTGGTCCCTAATCTTTTTATGGTGGATACTACAAACGCCCAAAAGGTCCGCCGCATGGGATTTGACACGGCCAGCAGCAGCGAGAGTGTCACCAAATTGTATCAACAAAACATGGATCGACTCCAGCCGCTCTACAAGCCGCTGTATGACCTGAAAGGAAAATACACCGTGCTGCTTTTCTGGGCCGCCGACTGCAGTCATTGTAAAACGGAAGTCCCTAAGCTACACAAAGCACTTCAGGCATTGGATGGCAACGTGAGTTACAATGTTTATGCCGTGCAAACCAAAGAAGAATTGCTGGAGTCCTGGAAATCGTTTATCCTTGAAAAAAAATTAAATAACTGGAACCATGTGTTTGATCCCATACATTTGAATAATCTGAAAGACCAATTTGACATTGTAGCCACGCCGGTGGTTTATCTGCTTGATAAAGATAAGCGCATCATCGCCAAAAAAATTGCAGCGGACCAAGCGGTAGAAATCATCCGCATGCTTGAGAAAATTGAATCTGACAATAAAAAAACAAAAGGATAAACTATATATGAAAAAATCACTACTTCTTCTTCTGCTTGTTCTGACTGGCTTCAAGCAGATGAACGCACAAGCTTACGACATTCGTATCAACATGAAGGGTCTGAAAGATACGATGGTCTATTTAGTCAAGTACACCTGGGATCAGCAGTATGTTGTGGATACCTGTAAAAAAATTAAAAACGAACAGGTGGTCTTTAAAGGCAATAAAGCACTTGAGCAAGGTGTCTATATTCTCGTATCGCAGGCAAGCTCGGTCTACTTCGAGTTTTTTGTTACGGACGCTCAAAAATTTTCTATTACCGGCGAAGCCAGCGAACCAACAGCTAAGTTGAAGGTCAAAGGGAGTAAGGATAATGAACTCTTCTTTGGTTATCTAGCTTATGTGGCTGCTAAGAACAAAGAGTTTGGCGAAGTGATGGCACAGACTGCAGGGAAGAGTCGTGCGGATAGTACCAGCTTTGTTCAGGGAAAAATTAAGGACTTTATGGCTTCTGCCAAACAGTATGATGCGGACTTCATGATCAAAACAAAAGGGAGTTTTGTTTACGACTTTATGAATCTGAAAACGGAGAAAGAACCAGCTTCGATTCCGAAAGCTAGTAATGGTCGTCCGGATAGCTTATACTCGTATTACTATTACAAGAACCATTATTTTGAAGGCGTAGATTTTAAAGATGAGCGCATTGTCCGTACGCCCCTGTTTGATGACCGTGTGAAAAATTATTTTGAGCGGGTGATCGTGAACCATCCGGATACCGTTATCCGCGAAATTGATTTGATGCTCGCCAAATGTACGCCCAATAGCATGGTTTACAATCAGCTCATCGGCTATTTCACCTATAAGTACGAACAGAGTAAAATCATTGGTTTTGATAAAGTATTTGTTCACTTGGCCGACCAATACATTCTGCCGGGAAAAGCTAAAGGCGTGTATACAGAAGAAACCACAAGCAAGATCAAAGAACGGGTGGATATCATGCGTAATTTGTTACTCGATGCCAAGGTAGCTGACTTGTACATGATTGATACCGCAATGGGCGGAGTGGTCCGTAAAATGGGCTTTGACACCGCTTCTTCGAGTAAAAGCGTGACGGACTTGTATTATAAAAACATGGATAAGTTGTCACCCATGTACAAGACCCTCTACTCTTTAAAATCTAAATATACGGTGCTAATTTTTTGGGCAGCAGACTGCGGCCACTGTCAGACCGAAGTTCCGAAACTGCATGAAAATCTGAAGACCATTCAGGGCAGTATTGATTTTAAAGTGTTTGCCGTGCAAACCAAGGATGAGCTCTATCAGTCCTGGAAAAAATTTATTATCGAGAAAAAACTCAGCGACTTTATTCACGTTTTTGATCCCGTTCACATCAACAATTTGAAAGAACGGTTTGATATTTATTCTACTCCGGTAATTTATATCCTAGATAAGGATAAAAAAATTAAAGCGAAACGTCTCGGAGCCGAGCAGGTGGTAGACTTTCTGAAATACCTCGAAACTGTGGATAAGCAACCAAAATAAAATAAAAAGTAAAGAAACAATGAAACGAGTGATTTATTTTGCAGCAGGAATTGTGATGAGCTTCACTGCTGCAGCGCAAGGCTATGATATCCGTGTGAACATGAAAGGTACCAAAGATACGATGGCGTATCTGGTGAAGTACACTTGGGACCAGCAGTACATTTCGGATACCTGTAAGAAAATTAAAAACGGTGTGATTCAGTTTAAAGGAAATAAAGTCCTGGATAAAGGGGTTTACACACTGGTCAGCCAGGAAAAATCTATTTTCTTTGACCTGTTCATCAATGAGAGTCAAAAATTTACAATCAGCACCGATGCGCAGGATGTGGTAACAAACCTCAAGTCAGC
This sequence comes from Sphingobacterium thalpophilum, assembly GCA_943325195.2. Lineage (GTDB taxonomy): Bacteria > Bacteroidota > Bacteroidia > B-17B0 > Aurantibacillaceae > Aurantibacillus. The sequence continues at coordinate 2,465 of CALPON020000050.1, forward strand.
CGACAGCAAAGAGAATCAGGAGTTTTTCACCTACATCAAATACATTACCGCCAAAAATAAGGACTTTAATAAAGCACGCGAAGAATGTAAAGGAAAAACAGGCAAAGACAGTCTGGACTTTATGAATGCCCGCGTGAAGGCACTGAATGAAGATGTAAAAAAATACGAAAGCGAATTTATGCAACGTATGAAAGGGACTTATGTCTACGATGTCCTAAATCTGAAAACAGAAAAAGAACCGTTGACTATTCCTAAAGCCAGTAATGGTCGTCCCGATAGCCTCTATACTTATTATTATTACAAGGCTCATTTCTTTGACGGGATGGACTTCAAAGATGAGCGCATTATTCGCACGCCATTTTTTGATGATCGGGTGAAGCGTTACTTTGAACAGGTCATCCTGAATCACCCCGACACTGTCATTGCGGAGATTGATAAAATACTCGCTAAATGCGATCAAGGTAACCTGGTCTACAACCTGCTCATGGGTTATTTTACTTATAAGTATGAGCAAAGTAAGATCATGGGCTTTGATAAAGTGTTTGTGCATGTGGCGGACAAGTATATTCTGCCAGGCAAAGCAAAAGCGGTCTATACTGAGGAGACGACCAGTAAAATTAAAGAGCGGGTGGATATCATGCGGAATCTATTGCTAGATGCTCAGGTGTCGGAACTCTACATGATCGACACCACAGATGGTCGTCAGGTCCGTAAAATGGGTTTTGATACAGCAAGCACAAGTAAAAGTATTACTGATTTGTACTACAAAAACACGGAGAAACTGACGCCGATGTTTAAAACGCTTTTCCAGGTAAAAGCCAAATACACGGTGCTGGTTTTCTGGGCTGTGGATTGCGGACATTGTCAGACCGAAATTCCAAAACTGCATGAAGACCTGAAGGCCATTAAAGGAAAAGTAGATTACAAAGTATTTGCGGTGCAGACCAAGGATGATTTATATGATACCTGGAGAAAATTCTTAATTGAAAAGAAACTTAACGAGTTTATCCATGTCTACGATCCTGTCCATCTGAATAATTTGAAAGAGCGCTTCGATATTTATTCTACTCCAGTAATTTATATTCTGGATAAGGATAAGAAAATCAAAGCGAAGCGACTGGGTGCTGAACAAGTAGTAGAGATGTTGAAGACACTCGATACCATTGATAAGAACGAGACGATTAATAAGAATAAGAACTAATTCATCGATACAGATACTTCAACGAAAAAGCCTCCTAGGAGGCTTTTTCTGTTTTAAGCAAATGGATAGCTGCAATCAATTCCTGAATAGCTGCCTTGTCCGTGCCATCATACATGCCGCGGATTCTGCCTTTGCCATCAATCAGCAATAAAAGCTCACTGTGTAAAAATCCTTCTGGTGTGCCATCGTCCTCTAAGGCATTCACCAAGTAAGAAGTCTTGGCTAGATCGTAAATCATTTTTTTATTACCCGTCAGCAGATGCCACTTGCCGGATTTGGCGCCATAAGTCGCCGCGTAATTTTTTAAAACAGCGACGGTGTCGTGCAAGGGATTTACCGAATGCGAAAGAATTAAGAGTGAATCATCATTCATGAATTCCTGTTGAACAGCACTCAGATTGCCGCTCATTTCGGGACAAATACTTTGACAAGTAGCGAAGAAAAAGTTTGCGACATAAATTTTCCCAGTGACTGTTTTTCCGCTTACCACTTCGCCGTCTTGATTCGTAAGTGAAAAATTCGCAATCGTATGATAGATGGTGTCTGTCTCCGTAGGAGTTTTGCTGCCATAAACTGCTAAAAGTTTTGGGGCAGACTCGTTTTTATTTCCGCAAGAGTTGCCAATAAAGAGTGCAAAGGCTAATGCCGCAGCAATCTTAAGGCTGTTTTTTGATTTCATTTTCATCGATTAAAATTTGTTTTTCTTCCTTTAAGCGCAGGTGCTTGTATTCGTCAATGAGTCGTTTCAGTTCCGATACATAGCGGGCATCATAATACCCGCGGATGTTGCGATTGGCGTCGATGAGTAAAAAGTAACTGTAGTCAATGTAATAAGGCTTTTCCGCGAAATAACGTTTGACAAGACTGTCATAAGACGCGGCCGCCCAGGTGTAGAAATGCACATTTGGCGCAGCGGATAGTTTCTTTAATTCCTCTGCGGCCAGCGAATTGCCATTCTCAGAGGGGGTGACAAGCACAAACGGAATGTGCTTCACTTTGTCCCGTTTATAATTCACGTATTCCCACAAGCCCGTGAGGCGGTAGGCATCTGCACGGTATTTTGGACTCACAAAGGCGATGACATAGAGTGGAAAGTCCTTTATATCAAGACGCGCGGCTGCGCCGTTCAAGTTATAAAAGGTATCCGTCACTTTGTAGTACAAGGTATCTTTTGCCGACAATGGCTTTTTGGGACCATAATGCGGCAACTTACTAGAATTGATGGTGCTCATTTCTAGTATCAACCAGAAAAACGAAGGGAATCCAACAATTAAAAGCACTAACCATTTTTTATTCTTCACGGCAAACAAATTTGTCCGCAAAGATAGGGCTAATCGCTTTAGAATGGTCGTTTAAACCAATTTATCTGGGGGCTCTGACGACTTTTGTGCTGCTGTGGATTCTATCCCCATCCGCCACTAACTGATAAATACCCGCCGGGAGAGCAGACAGATCTAGGGTGTTGATACCACCGGAAAGAACCTCCTCTTTTACGAGTTTGCCGCTGGCGTCAAACATTCTCAGTTTTACTGGACTGCCGGTTTCTGGCAGGTTCAGCGTTAGAAACTGTTCCGTCGGGTTAGGGTAGACCTGTAATTTCTCAGTTCGGTCTGTTTGCGAAGGGATACCGGTAAAAGCTGAACTGCTGCCCCTATAACTTGCCGTCACCGACGCACTACCAATGAAGCCAAAGGCTTGATAATCGATACTGAGGATCGGAAATTTTTGGGACATATCGTAATACGTATAGCTGATGCTTCGTAATTCAGCGAGGGGAAAACCCAGCAGGGTAGCCGTAAAGTTTTGCGTCGATTTCAAACGAATCACATTCTTGAAAATAAAGCCATTCGCTAAGGTCAAGGTGCCAGTACCATCTGCTGTATAACTGACTTTGCCGGTAATGGGGTAGGTTGTGCCACTAAAAGTGATTGAACCAGAGGCAGCATCACTAAAGGTGCTACCAGCAGAGATCGGATAAAGCGCCGTAATGGCGGTGTTGGACAAAGAAACGGTTCCCACCGCGATATTAAAACCCAGCAGTTCGGTGCGGGTCGTGGGTGTTGCCACTGATTTTAAAAAGGTATAAAAGCCACCGTCGTCCTGAACCAGATTACAGGAAGGATAGGCAGAAGCCGCAGGGACCGCGCTTGGTGTTAAAATAGTAGAGAGGGCTGGATTGCTGGCCGTTTTTAATTTATCAAAGTTCCAATTACTATTGGGTCCAGTTATATTGATTGGGACCTGCACCGCGTAACCGGAACTGTCGAGTGCAACAGTCTTTTCAACGTCACCTGCTGCTGGCTCATTAAAACTTTGTGTCAGGGTCAGTGTCTGCGCCCAAGCGGATACACTGGCAAAAAACAAAACCATTGTAAAGATTTTTTTCATAGCTAAACTTTGAATAATTAAAATTAATGAAATCTATCGAGCTGACAAGAGTGTGGCCATTAATCTTCGTACAAAATCAGATGCCGAAGCAGCAGGGGCTGAGCTTGTTCTTTCAACACTTTGAAAAAATCAGGACCATAGTGCAGATAAAAGGAAGAGAAATTATCATGGCGTTCTCGAGGGACCCCGCCGGCATAAATACTCTTGTGGACCATGCGGATGGCGGTCAGTTCTTCCTCCATCTTGCGGCGCTGGGCTCGACTCACCTTCGCAGCAATAGTTTCCAAACGGTTGAGTTGTTTCTGTAATTCCGCCTGAATGCTGTTTTCCAGCGTTCTGTCAATCGTGATCACCCGCTGCAACAGCCCGGCGTAGATCTGGCGCAGGTGTTCTTCTTCTGCCGAAAGATCAAAATGCCCATGCACTTTTTCCTGCAGTAATTTTATAAGGGTAGTTTCCGGACTAAAGAAATCCTGCCGCTGTAAATTTAATTTCTGAATTTTTTTAGTGGCTTTCGCCGGAAAGAGAGTGACGAAGTTCCGTGGCATCAGAATGGGAAAAAAAACCGACTGACTTTCGAAAAATGCTTTGAACTCCAACCAGTAGGCTAGTTCTCCCGGACCACCGACATAAGCGAGGTTGGGAAGAATCTTTTGCTGATACAAGGGACGTAGCACCACATTGGGACTGAAACGCTCAGGCTGTGAATGCAGCAACTGTTTTAAGTCTTCTTTCGAAAAAAGCTGATCGGTGTTCAGAACGCGGTACTGACCATCCTCTTCCACAATGCGGTTACGGTTTTGCGCCTCAAGAAAAAAGGAGTTGATTTCGCGGGCATGCACCTGCACGTGGTAACCCGCCGATTCAAGGCGGGCGCTGGTTTTGGAGATCAGATCAAATGCCGTATGCTGAAAAAGATCTTCTTCTGTTTCGCTGATAAATTGTTTTTTAAATTCAGGATCGTTGCCGTCCACAATCACCAAGCCGTAATCCTTAAATAAGTCATTGACGAGATAGCGCGTGGCATCTGCCAGATTTTTGTGCTGTAAATACGAGCGTTCAAAAAGGTCAATCAATTCTTCGGAGCGTTCTGATTGTCCCAGTGCCCTTCGCAGTTCGGGTAAAAGTTTTTGCAGACCTTCCGTACTGAAATCGCCCACAGCCCCGGTTTGACCGCTTGGCCATTGGATTTTTTCATCCCCAACAAAAAAATGATTGATTTCTTCAAAGTCATGATCTTCTGTGGCCATCCAGTAGACGGGAATAAAATCGTGCTGCGGAAACTCCTTAGTCAACTGTTCCGCCAGATTGATGGTTGAAAAAATTTTATAGATGAAATAAAGTGGTCCCGTAAAGAGGCAGAGTTGATGGCCCGTCGTGACGGTATAGCTGCCCGGTCGCGACAGACGTTCGATTGCAGCGAATACGCCAGCAGGGGTGTTTGCGACTCTTTGTGTCTGTTGTTTTAAGAGGTCTGAAAGACGCTGATGATTAAAATCCGAGTAAGGCGCTGCAGCAAGTAACTGACGAAAACCTTCAATATCTGGATACTCCGAAGAAAACGCTCTTAAATTGGGCTCACGGTCCAGATAATCGTTCAGCAGGGCATTGAGGACACCCGATGTTTTAAAAGCAGTGGATTGGACCTGTAACATGTTTTATAATTTTTCTCCAAAGGCTAAATCACCGGCATCGCCGAGTCCCGGCACAATATAAGCCTGTGCGGTGAGTTCTTCATCCATCGCAGCGCACCAGATGCTGACCTGAGACTGCGGGAGACGGGCTTTGATATAATTGACACCTTCTGTACTAGCAATGGCGCAAGTAATGTGAATGTGCTTCGGTGTTCCTTTTGTCATTAAGGCTTTACAGGCAACTACTATTGAGGCACCCGTCGCAATCATGGGGTCGCAGAGTATAACAATCTCATCGTTGAGGTCCGGCGCGGTGATCTGCTCCAGCGCAATTTCAAAACGATTATCTTGATGATGTTTTCTGTGCGCTGAGATGAACGCGCTACTCGACCGATCAAATACATTCAGGACGCCAGTGTGCATCGGTAATCCCGCTCTCAGAATGCTAGCAATCACCGGATTTTTTACCGGGAGGGCTAGCTCCGCAATGCCAAGTGGGGTGCGGATTTCGATTTGCTCATAGACCAGCGTCTTGCTGATTTCATAAGCGATGATCTCCCCAATGCGCTCGAGATTGCGGCGGAAGCGCAGACTGTCTTTTTGTATATCGGCATCCCTGATCTCAGCAATAAAGCGGGAGAGAATGGAATTCTGATGATTTAGGTGATGCACGTTCATAGGGTAGTTCTTTCGTTTAAGCGCGCTCGAGTACTACTGCGTAGCCTTGTCCCACGCCAATACACATGGTAACGAGCGCATATCTTTTTTGATGTAGCTGCAAATCAAGTGCCGCTGAATGTAGGATGCGCGCCCCACTCATTCCAAGAGGATGTCCAAGTGCAATCGCACCACCATTGATGTTGATGCGCGGATCTGTATCGCTAAGTCCCCAGCTCCGCGTGCAGGCCAGGGCCTGTGCTGCAAAGGCTTCATTTAATTCAATTAGATCAAGATCTTTAAAGGAAATGCCGGCTCGCTGTAAGGCCTTGTTGGCGGCTTCAACGGGACCAATGCCCATGATGCGAGGTTCCACACCCGAAGCACCGGAGGAGACGATGCGCGCTAAAGGTTTTAATTGATGTGTTTTTATACCTGCTTCGGAAGCCAGTAAAAGCGCCGCGGCGCCGTCATTGAGTCCGGAGGCATTGCCTGCGGTGACTGTTCCTTCTTTCCGAAACGAAGGTTTTAAAGCGCTGAGGCCTTCAAGTGTTGTTTTTGTTTTTAAAAATTCATCGTGTTGAAAGACGATGGGATCGGCCTTTTTCTGTGGGATGTTCAGGGCTGCAATTTCTTTATTGAAACGACCAGAAGCTTGCGCTGCAGCAGCTTTTTGCTGGGACCAGAGCGCAAATTTATCCTGATCCTCACGGTTAATTTTATACAAATCGGCTACATTTTCTGCGGTCTCGCCCATGGCATCGGTGCCAAAGCCTTCTTTCATTTTTGGATTCACAAATCGCCAGCCGAAACTGCTATCGTACATTTGTTGATCACGTCCGTAAGCACCAGAGGCCTTGCCAATGACCCAGGGACCGCGGGTCATGTTCTCCACGCCCCCAGCAATCATTAGGTCTTCATCGCCGACCTGTATAGCACGGGCAGCCGCTATACTGGCGCTCAGTCCGGAAGCACAGAGGCGGTTAAGTGTTTCAGCAGGAATGCTGACCGGTAATCCAGCCAATAATACCGCCATGCGTGCCACGTTACGGTTATCTTCGCCACTTTGATTGGCGCAGCCCATAAGGACTTCGCCCACCTTGGCAAAATCGAGTCCCGGATTTTTCTTCACGAGTTCTGCTAAAACAAATGCAGCCAGATCATCGGTTCTGACGCCTGCTAAAGTGCCCCCGAAATTTCCGATTCCGGTCCGCACGCCATTAATGATATAAGCTTGATTCATAAGTAGGCCAAACGCCTAGGGTAAAATTAGGGGGTTTATTTCAGTATTAAAACTAAAATATGCGAGAAAACACAAAACCTAAGGGATTGAGATGGGGAGCAGTCGATCTTGGTATTTCAGCAGGATAAATGGCAGTGCTGGTGAGGCCTCAATAGCGTGTTCGCCAAAAATACCATCAATAGGGGAGTTTAACGCTTGTCAGTGAAACGGAGAATTATTCTACGATAATTTTGGTGGTATAACGGTTTTTACCATCATCACTTGTAAAGAAATAAAGGCCAGATGGAGGACTTACCAGTTTGATGGGATTATTTCCAACTTGCAGATCTCCGAAAAGCAACACGCGTCCCCTTAGGTCTCTGATTACATAACTTGCCTTTTCACTCGTGCGCACAGTAAACTCGCCTTTGTTTGGATTGGGGAACACTACCAACGATTCATCAGCGCCATTCAAGCTATTTATTGATGCTAGGTTACAGTTACTGACCACTACCTGAATGCTTGAACTATTAGAGCAGTTAACCAGCGTATTGGTGCCGGAAACTGAGACGAAAGAGCTGATTGTGGGGCTGAGGATTAAGAAGCTCCCGATGGCTCCTGTTGACCAAGTATAATTAGTTGCACCACTCGCAATCAGACTTACTTGTTGCCCTAAGCAAACTAATGAGCGACTTGAGACAATGGAAAGTTGAGGTAAACTATTAATAGCGACAGCGACGGAGCTCGTGCTTACGCAGCCATTAGAATCGGTCGTCACCAGTGTATACGTGCCTGCGTTTATCTGCTGGGCGTTTCCTATTTGGGCATTCGCAATGGTAGAGAAAAAATTATTGGGACCTTGCCATTGGTAAGTGCTAAGGGGGTTGACGGCGAAAGTAATCACTTCTCCTTCACAAACAGGAGCGTTACACGTTGCAGTAGCAGTAGCAGGCACAATTACATTAACACTCGCTATGCCAGAAGAACCACAACCATTCAGATTTTTGCCGGTAACAGTAAAAGTAGAAGCGTTAAGTGGCGTGATGCTAAAAGCGGCTGTGGTTCTGTTTCCTGGTTGCCAGGTGTAGTTTTGCGCGCCAGTAGCACTCATCGTTATTGTACTGCCTTTGCATAAGGAAAAAGAATTGACACTCAGGGTAGGCGACGAAGCGACGCTAAAACCAACTGTTTGAGAGGTGCTGCAGGACATGCTATCAAAAGCCGTAATGGTGTAGATGTAGTTTCCAGTCGGAGGTGACAACGTGAATGTATTCGTTTGCAACGAAAGTGGTTGCCATAAATAAGAAAAGACCCCGCTGCCGCCATTTGCATTCGCAAGAAGCGCTATACTGTCTGAAGAACAAACCTGTGTTGGATTTGCACCAGCAGATAATGCGATGGGATTTGCAGAAAAAATCTGAAGTGTTTTAGTCAACACACAATTGAATCCAAAATCACTAATCGTAAAGGTGTGTGTTCCGGCGCTCAGATTTGAAAATACGCCTGTGCTCTGCGTGACCGGCGCATAATTATACATGTAATTACCGGAACCGCCATTTATAGAAAGTGCCACTTGTGCAGTATTAGAACCGAAACAAATGAGACTTGGACTGACGACGGCTGAAACAGAAATTGTAGGAAGTATCACGGAAAAGCTGGAGTTGCGGATACAATCCCCCGCTCCTAGATCAGTGACTGTTACCGAATAAATGCCAGTTACTGAAAAAGCTGCTGCACTGTTTGTCTGGGAGCTAGCACTCCAGAGATAATTGAATGGACCAGCACCCCCAGTGATCTGAACGGTGGCTGTTGCACCATTGCAATTTGTAGAGGTGTTTACTCCCAGAGTGGATTGTGAAATCGTAACAAATTGGCTGACCGTATCGCTGGTGTTACACAGAAAATACCGAATCAAGCGGACGGAGTAGGTGCCACCAGCACTATATGAATGAGTAGGGTTCTGCAAGAAAGATGAATTATTGGCGCCGGATGAAGGTTCTCCGAATGACCATTGATAACCTGTCACCGAATAACCCGATAGGGCACAAGGAGCTTGGGTGTTGAAGGAGGCTGTTAGGCATGTTAGATTGCTGGTATAGGTGAAGGAGAGGTTTGGTTTCTGCTCAAAATAAAAGCCGGGAAAATTGGGCAGCCCATACTGACAACTATTTGTGCCAATAAATATTGCCTGTGGTGTGTAGGAGACAGCAATGCCACTGCCGGTATTATTGATGCTGCCAATTTCTGTGGTTCCGCTTCTCGCCACATAAATTTTGCCATTTGGAGCAAGTTGAAATTGCCTTTTGTTGCCATAAGAGTTTACCTGATTTGCCGATTCCTGAAGAGGGACATAACTTTCAGTGTTAGCACATAAATCAATCCTTACAATGTTCTGGTACAATGAATTTGTATAGACGTATTGCGTGTTCGGGGAAAATTCTATACCATAGGTATCCGCTTGAGAAGCTATGTTGTGACCATATAAAAAATACATGGGGTAATTGAAATTTGCCATTACTATTTGTCCTGTGGCATTATCGAAATCGGCAATAATACGCTGTATTACTCCCATGTTCACCGATGGTAGGTTTCTAAAAGTGCTGAGTGCAAATTTACGACTGTTTGGTGATAATTTTATTTGCCCTAAATTGCCGACACCTGCGGCAAGTGATATGCTACCTGTGATGGGGACACCGATCCCTGTGCTTGTTAAAGGAACTGAGCAGTAGGAAAAAATAGATGAATCATAGGTTGAAACAATCCACAAGTCAGTGCCATTGCAATGTTTGCCAGCGGTTAACTTGTCTCGGCAATTGGGATCTACTAGGATATTCTTTACTGTTACTGAACCCATTCCCGCTGCTAGGGACATATCTACCACTGAATATTTTAAGCCTAAAGTAGTAGAATAGCCTCCAACTGTAAATACATAATAAAGGGAGGTGCTGCCCGGTTGTTTGAGAATTAAAGCAGACTGAGAGGCATTTACTCCCTCTAATCCAGTTCCATTGCTCATGACCGAATTCGCACTATTAAAAATGGTAATCCCGTCGGTATAAAACAATAAATTACCAGCAAGGTCAGAAATCGCAGAACAACCCAATGAATTTGTCAATGTACTCCCAGCAGAGTATGAAGGTACCCCGCCAGTAAAAGCAAGCTGGTTACCAGAGCCAAATTGCCAATTCCTGCTTAAGTTTGCTTGCGAATAAACAAAGAGCTGAAACAGGACGGTGGAAAGCACAGTCATCGCCCATCTGTTTGAACAGCTCTTAATATTGAAAAATGTAGCTTTCATAATAATCCCAATTAATAGATGTGCCGTCTGCATCGCCACCAATTGAACCTAAAACACCATCAGAACTAAGCGTGAAAGGGCAAATCATTGTCTGCCCAGAAGCTGATGATGCGTATACTCTTTCATAAAGGATTGCACTCGTGTTTATGTCGACTTTGGAAACAACTGCTTCCTGAAAAATTAAATTGTTTGTCGTTGTGCAACCAAGAACTAAAACTTCAGATCCATTAGGCAATAACTCTAGGTCATTTTCATAGTCCACACCCGAAGATTGAAAAAGATTTTGCGACCAGATGACAGTATTGTTGGATTGGATTCTTAATAGAGTAGGATCGGCAAACGTAAGCAAGCCACTTGTTGGATAGGAGCTTGGGCAGCCTGAATACAAATACCCATAAACATAATCGAACCTATTGAGTACTAAAAAATCCCCTGTTGCGCGGTCTTGAACTAAACGAATAGCCATTTCATTATTATTTTCTTGAGGTTTTGTCAGTAAATTGGTATTCGCACAACTACCAAAGTCTGGGTTATCAAGATATGGTATTCCGTAGGCCAATCCATTTTTTCGATGCACATTGTCATCATAAATATCTTCCCAAAGAATATTCCCTGTGAGGTTCGTTTTAATTATGAATGCGTCAATATTGTCTTCACTATACGCCGGGGCAGTTAATGGGTTTTCGTTCAAAAAACCGCAAGCAACGAATCCTTGTGGTTTACCAGCTGTGTTATAATCTACAGCAACGGCGTTTACATGTGAGTTTAAATACTTAGTACTGCCCGCTCCGGTTTGGTGAAAATACACGAGTCCATTATTTCCAAAGCTACAGTCTACATTACCCAAAACATCTGTCATCAATAAAAATGAACCATCTGAATAATTCTGAAGTGTTGACATATATCCCGCGGAATAATTACCACAAATCATGTAGCCGGTTATGCTTCCGGCAGTATTTTTAATTTCACAGAAGCTGGGTATGTCGTTTGTTAATCTATCAAAAGTGGCAAGTCCACCTGCCAAGGTTTTAGGAGAACTACTAATAGTAGCGCCATCATAGAATTTTATACTCCAATTAGAAATTGGTAAACCAGTCGACTTATCCAAGAGAACACTGAAATAGCCGTTGTGCGGCGAACAACTTCCTACTTCATTCCCTGTTCCAAATACTACATAGCCAGCGGGAGTGTCAAACATAGTTAGGTACATGCCTGAAATGCAAGTTAGCACTTGTTCATAAATCAAAGTGCCACCGACACGTTTTGTAATGGTAGGATATATTGCTGCATAAGTATTATTGGCTGTATATCCCACTGTCACCACATCGCCACTGCTTAGTAGTTTCATGTCAAGGACCCAGCCTCTAGTTAAACTACCTCCACCACTTGGAGGCGAGTGGAAATTCGCCACGGTATTCATGTTAGATGGTAATTGAGAAAATGCAGAGATACTTACTAATAGAAGAATCTTACAGAGTTTGTGTCGCAGGCAGTCCTTGCCAAAGTGATTATTGGATTTCATGATTGTAGGGGTTTTACAATTACTCAAATATACTTAAATTTGATTATGCCCCAAAAGAAAAAAATTCTTTTTCCAGGAATTGTTATTTTACTTCTTGTTTTTATTTTACTGCCATCCTACTCCTTTGTCACTCATCACAGTGCTGCAGAAGATAAAGAGTATTTACTGCAAATAGGTCGTCGTATGTTTTACGATGCTTCTCTCAGTGCTGACGGTGCAATAGCTTGCGCAACATGTCATCAGCAGAAGTATGCATTCTCTTATGGAATTGATGTCCGGTACCCAAAAGTTGATGATAAAGTGGTTCGTGCCCATTCTGTCAATGAACGAAGTATCTTGCCTCTTTTTAATTTATCTGTCAATGAACGCTTCATGTGGGATGGTCGGGTAAAGAGGTTAACGGAACAAGTCTTAGTGCCAATTCATAGTCGCAACGAATTTAATACCACTATAAAGTCTATTGTCGCTAAGTTAAATAGGGATTCCATTTATAAAAGACTTCATCTGCAGTTCAACTCTCAATCTTCATTTGATAGCGTGGATGTGATTAATGCCTTCGCCCTGTTTGAAAGTAGTCTCATTAGTGATAATTCCAAATATGACCAATATCTGCGCGGTCAAGCCACATTGGATTCTGCCGAATTGAAAGGCTATGCGCTGATGAGTGATCCAAAAAAGGGTAATTGCTTTAGTTGCCATTCTTTAGAGGTGCAGAATGGCAAACAAAAGCAGGGTCTGAAAAAGAATGGAATGCCAATGTATCAGGAGCCAGAGATAAAATTACGCACACCTAGTCTCAGAAACTTAGTTTATACCAATCCTTATGGCCACAATGGTGGCTTTGATTGGGTAGATGCGGTAATTGAATTTTATAATAGCAAGATTTCAGAAAAGTCAGATGTTTCCCCTGAAATGCGCCATTATATAAAAGGTAGTCTTAATTTATCAAAAGATGAGAAACTTTGTATGCTGCGATTTTTGGCAACTTTAAATGATGAGACTTTTGTATCCAATCCGCGGTTTTCTAGTCCATTTAATAACTAGGAAAAGAAACTACTTTTTTTAAAAGTGCTCCTTGATAAATTAACCGGAAACGACACGAAGAAAACGGGCTTTTGAATAGTGAATCTTAAGTGTCCTAAGTGGTTCAACACCTCCCTCGCCTTTATTACTTTATTTCTTGAAACCTTCTCAGCTATATAGTCTCAAGTGTCCTAAGTGGTTCAAAGCCACCCTCGCCTTTATCACTTTACCTTCTCAACTATAAAGTCTCAAGTGTCCTAAGTGGTTCAACACCCTTTGCCTTTATCACTTTACCTTCTCAACTATAAAGTCTCAAGTGTTCTAAGTGGTTCAAAACCTCCCTCGCCTTTATTACTTTATTTCTTCAAACCTTCTCAGCTATAAAGTCTCAAGTGTCCTAAGTGGTTCAAAACCTCCCTAGCCCTATTCCCAAATCTTACTCGTGCGGTACACCATGCCTTTGAATAAAGCAACTGGAATCGCTGCTTCGTTTTTTTTATACAATTTGATTTGATAATGACCGAGCTTGTCAGTTTCTGCTTCACACTGTGCTTCCGCAACTAAACAATCGCCGACTTGAAGGCGAACCAAATGGGAAATCGACGTTTCAATGCTGAGGGATTTTCTTCCGCCCGCATTGCTCGCAAAAGCCAAGGCGCTGTCCGCCACTGAAAAACTGATGCCCCCATGTGCAATACCAAATCCATTGGTCATGTCTTCACGGATTTTCATTTCGAGACGACAATATCCTTTCGCAATCTCCATCACCTCAATGCCCAGCCACTGACTGAAGCGATCAGTTGCCATCATCTGTTTTACAATATCTGAAGGCTCCGGCTGCTGCACGATTTATTTTGTGTATTTGGTCATGGTATCGGGATTCTTCACCGCCTTGCGACTTCCCGAATACAATTCAAATTTCAAATAACGGCATTCAAGCGAGCCATTGAAGATTTGAATTTTACGGGTTGGACGAAGACCGATGCTTTTAATAGCTTCGGGACTACTGGAAATAATCCAGGCCGTAAAGCCTCCAAAATCCTTTTTTAATTTATTGCCAATCTCTTTGTACATGCCTTCAATCTCCGCCACCGGCAGACGCTCGCCATAGGGCGGATTCAGAATCACAACGCCCGCTTTGCGATCGGGCATCAGATCGAAAAAAGATTGCTCGGTGCATTTTACCACGTCATCTACTTTTGCATTGCGCGTGTTCTGAATGGCTTTTTTTAGTGTGAAGCCATCAATGTCATTGGCAATGATTTCTACTTTGTCTTCTTTAATGCGGTTGACACTGCTTTCGAAAATTGTTTCGTACACGGTTTCATCAAAATTCCGCCAGCGCATAAAATTAAAGTCGTTGCGGTAATAGCCAGGTGGAATGTTATTGGCCCATAAAGCGGCTTCAATGCCAATGGTGCCGGCTCCGCACATACCGTCAATTAACAAGTGATGACGTTCCCAGCCGCTGAGTTTGACAAGTCCTGCTGCCAAGACTTCTTTCATCGGCGCTTCATTAATATCAGAACGGTAGCCACGCTTGTAAAGCGGATCGCCACTGCTATCTAAATGCAGACTGACCTCATCTTTAAAAATGTGCGCGTAAACTTTTAAGGTCGGACGTAAGAGGTCGACGTCAGGACGCTTACCCGTCTTCTCGCGGAAACGATCGACAATGCCATCTTTAATTTTTTGCGAAACAAATAAGCTGTGTGAGAAGAAATCGGAATTGGTTACGCCTTCCACCATCAGGGTGTCTTCCAGACCCATAAAATCTTCCCAAGGAAGTTGTTTGATGCCTTCGTACAATTCAATCTCCGTGGACGCTTTAAATTTCGTGATGGGCACCAGTACTTTTAAGGCGGTATGTAAACATAAATTAGCCTTGTATAAAAAACCGAGATCACCAGTGACGGAAACGCCGCGTGTAAAGGCTTCCACGTTTTGTCCCCCGAGTTTTACTAGTTCTTGTGCAAGAATCTCCTCCAGTCCGAAAAAGGTGGTCACCTTCATTTCGAAATTACCGGTATGTGAAAAATCGTAGTTAAGCTTCATGTTTCATTAAAATTTCGTAGGTGGTATGACGGATGCGCACTGCGATTTCGTCCGTTGGTAAATCATTCGAGTCCGTGCCAAAGGGATCTTCAATTTCTTCACTTAATAATTCGAGTGAAGCAAAGGCATAAAAAATAATCATCACCATCGGGATGCTCCAGTAGCCAATGCTGACGCCGAAGGCCAAAGGCATGGTAATGATGTAGAGGAAAATAATTTTCTTGATGAACATGCTGTAGGAGTAGGGGATTGGAGTGCTCCTGATGCGTTCGCAGGCGCCACAAATATCGTTCAAGTGGAACACGGATTCGGTTAGTACGCGGTAATCATTGTGGTCTTTTTCCTGTTCTTCTGAAAGTGTGCGACAGAATTTACTGAGCTGCATGACCAGGTAATTGGGTTGATGGTCCCAGCTCTTCATCTTTACCGCATCAAAGCTGGCACTCTTCAAGAGGTCGCTGGGATCGGTATTGCCTCGTAAATGCTCTTTCAAAATGAATGGAAAATTCGAAAGCAGCACATAAGCCTCTTCACGTTCCTGTACCCTGTTTTCCGGGATGAGCACGGCAATCTTCATCGCCAGTGTCCGACTGTCATTCACTAAAGTGCCCCAGAGCTTTCTTCCTTCCCACCAGCGGTCGTAGGCGGTATTAATACGGAAAACCAGCACCATCGAAATGACAAAGCC
>CALPON020000051.1 GCA_943325195.2 Sphingobacterium thalpophilum
AGTTTGTCTCCGAAATCATCTTTCCCATCCCAGTCAATGCCTTCAGGACGGAAACCTTCGCACAAAACCGTCTGCTGAATGGTTTTGACAAGTTTGCCGGAGACCGTATAGACCTGGATATTCACTTTTAAGGGGTTGCAGGCCTGATTGTGCTCAAAATAAAATTTGGTTTTGGTGGTGAAGGGATTTGGGTAATTTAATACGTGTTTCAGTGCCAGTTCCGAACTTTTGGCGACAATAAAGTCCGTGTACACCTGGCTGCTGTTATTTTGAATATCCCAGACCTTAAACGAAAGTCGGTGCTGGCCTTCACTGAGATTGCTGTAGGGATAGCGCACACGACCACTCTGATAACTGTTTAAGGCAGCTTCATAGTAATCATTCAGTACGACCGGTTTGCTACTATTTTCGTCCAAAATAACGGAAATATCATGACCAATGCTCGAACCCAGTGTGTTGATTCCACTGCTGTCTGTCAGATCTGCATATAAGACCGGTTTTTCATTCGTAATGCCACCGTTAATAAAATTCTTGTCGTTCAGGTACAGTTCTACTTTCGGCCCCTCTTGATCCGCTATCACATTCCTGGCGCCACCGCCAACCATAATCTTCTTAAAATAACCATTCGCATCGGTTTTTCCATTGGTCGCATAATAGCTGATTTTACCCGGACCAACGGCAAAACTAATGTCCTTCGGCACCATAAACGAATAGCTGAATTCGCCGTTCACCACCGACACTTTGCCGCGGTATAAAATGTTTTTCTGAAGATTAAACTGATAAGGTTTAAACGGTCCGGGATCGGCTCCCTGTTCAATCGCATAATAATTGATAGCTGATTCATTTGTATTTAAAAGCGAAACAATGGTCTGTTCTTTGTCAAAAACAGTCGGGTAAACAAGTCCGTTAAACGTACGAAGCTTGTTTCCTTTTTTATCTGCAACGTAGCCCTTGATGGTTATTTTTTCCAATGCCCGCAAAGTATCAATGACACCTGTGCTCACGAGTGCGCTGTTGATCTCAGAAGTCTGTACTCTTTCTTTGGGATACGCCAGACGTAAAGCAGGATCACCAAGCAGGTGAAAATTGGTGTAATACTGCGTCATGCTTTTAATTCGCGGATCCGTCTTGGTCGCTTGAATTGCTTCACCAAGTGTCGGCATTGTCCCATCCGGCAAGGGGGTAAATAGTTTCTCCAATGTTATTTTATTCAGGTCGTAATTGGGTCCAGAAAAAGCGAGGCGGCACGTTGTGAAAAGGGCAATAGCGGCTCCCTTGGAATTCAGCAGACATAATTCTCCTGCTGAGGTCCTGCTGGGATCATCATAGCGACTGAACTCACAAGTCGCCGTGATATACAAAGGCAGTTTATTAAAATTATCCAGACTATTAATAATGTCGATATCAATCATACGTTCTGCCGTCAATCCCACTTCTCCGCCATGTCCTGTATAATTAAATATTAAAGCACCTTTTTTCATACGCCGGATAAAGTCAGAAGAAGCATCCGGATAACGCGGACCACCTGGCGTACTGAAGCGCTGATAGGCATCGAGAAATATTTTATCGAAATTATAATTTGTGTCAATCTTTGCAACCACGGCAGTTAAGCCATCGGCCTGGCGCATGTGTTCTGCATTGTCCTGGTCATCGCCCAAAAACACCAGCCAATTGCGCCAATCACCAAGGGTGCTTTCATTCAGCGTATTGCAATTAGCCGGATCACTTGCTAGCGCCTGAAAATTTTCATCCGTTGTATAATAGTGTTCAATTTTATCGAGAATAGCACTGACCTCGGCAACAGTGCGACAGGTAAACCGTCCAATGCCAATGTCGGGATCACCCGTATCTTCCGCCGAATAGCCTTCATTATCATCCATCATGCCATAAAAATCATCTGTCGCCAGGCTGATGGTGGATGATAAAGAATTGTTGGACTGATACGTAGGTATAAAGTTGCTGTTATTCACCAGATTACGACTCTTGTTGATATAAGAGCCGTCGCCCATCATCAGGGCGTACTTCAGGGGACGCTTGCCATCCTTATTTCGGATATAGAGCATTCGGATAAAATCGCGTATGGCGGTGGCATCCTGGCGCCCACTGCTGAATTCATTATAAATCTGATCGATGGTGGCAATACAGTAGCTGTAGCCATCGGTTTTTTGATGAAACTGTCCCAATCGCTGCGCCTCGTTAATGAACAGGGGATGAGTGACAATAATGTAATCTGCTTGCTGCAGACTGTGAAGATTTTGATTCGTTACTTTTCCGGCAAAGACGGGTGTCATCAGATCGGAACTCTGCGCGACACAATACTCACGTAGTTGCGAAGCACCGGCAGAGAATATCAGTGAAGAAGGAGTAAGATTGTAGTTTTGTTCGAAGCAGGCGGAAGGATCGGTGACATCCCAGATTATCGGTGTCGCATTGAGCGGAATGGACAGATTGTACTGGCAGATATTTCCGTTGCCCGTCACGCGGCTGTCCCGGAACGCAAATTGTCGGCTGCCGAGGGTAAGATTTCGTCGCGCATTAACGGTAATTTTGTCGAGCCAACCCAAGCTTTTATCTGTCAATTTTGAAATTGTAAAAGCCAGCACAGGTTCACTCGTATTTATCACCTTCCCCCGGTTGCGCCCTTCTCCAGCGTAATCAGAATAGAGGGTACCGCTCACGGCGTTCGTCACTACTTTAAAATTTTGTCCATTGCCGGTCACCTGAAATTCTGTGGGCTTTGTGTAGGAGGCCACGAGGCGGACTTCTGTTTGAAGGGTATCACCGACGACGAAATTTCCCTCGTCCCACTTAAAGTTGTAGCTAGTCGTGATATCAAAGTACTCCCCAAAAAACTGCCTTCCGCTTTTTCCGAAATTGACTACGTCCTGCTCATGAAAATTATAATAGTCATAGGTACTGGTTGATTTATTGGGTGTGCCAGCAATAGCTGGAGCCTGTGTTATTCTTTTACCACGTACCTGTCCTACCGTCAGGAAATAAAAACTCGTATCCGAGTATAAATTTTTTAGCGCTTGATATTTTAAGCCCGATGCAAGTCCGTTGTAACGCCATTCGTCCGGCCCCTCCGCGTAGAACAAGACATAATCATTGACATCAAAGCTACCATCCTCTTCTCCCACCACTTTGATGGCATTTTCCTGAAGATCGTCAATGCGCGAATCTGAGTTGAGTTCCGGGAGCATTTTTCCGCCATTGCCATAAATCTGCAGTGTTCGGGGATCTATTTTTCTGCTGTCAATTCCCAAATCATTCAATAAAGACCGGTTAATGCGGTATAATCCAGTCTGTGTCACCGCAATTTTATACCAGTTTCCGACAGCCAGAACAGAACTACTTTTAAATGAAGAAGGTCCCCGACCCGCAGTCTGTGGCCGCGCAGTTACTGTCCAGTCGACCGAATAGTCCAACAGTTCTTCAATCTGATTAGCACTATTAAGACGGAAAGGAACCAGCAGGTAATTATTGTTGTTTTTATTTTTTACTAGGCTGTTAAGAGCGGTTAAAGAGAAGTCTGATTGCAGATAGGGCAAGAAAAACTTACGAATAACAGAAGCATGGGGTTCTCTGACGAGTGAAACCCGCTTAATATTGAGTGAGGGAATTGCATTTTCGTTGTATTCGGTTGTTTTTTGTATATTGAGGACTGGTAGGTTATTGCGTTTTGAGTCAAAACCTGCGTTTTTTACTTCAAGATGAAAAAGTACGGTATCAGAAAGAGAAGAACGAATTATACCTGAAAAGGCTCTATTATCAGTGTTTTCGGGGCTTTGTCCAGATAAAACAAAAATAAAAAAAAGAAAAATAAAACTAATAAAGTGCCTCATAAATTACATACCGCGTTTCCTACAAATTACAGGAAAATAACGCTTCTTTCGGGCGAATTATTGTTTTTTGGATTTTTTTTGTTTTTCGAAATGTATTTATATATTTGTCAAATAGGTTAGCTTTAAAATGCTCATATGAATCACCGCATTCTGTTACCGATAATATTGTTCACCGTATTTTTGCTTGAACTTAAAGCACAAGATCCTCAATTTACGCAGTTTTACGCTAATCCGCTTTATTTAAATCCGGCATTTGCTGGGACGGCCCGCTGTCCCCGAATCTGCATGAATTATAGGAACCAGTGGCCGATGCTTCCTGGTCGCTATGAAACCTATTCGTTCAGTGGCGACCTGCACATGGATGCCCTTGCGGGGGGATTAGGTGTGTTGGTGACTACCGATGATCAAGCGCATGGCATTCTTAAGACAACAAACGCAAGTTTAATTTATTCCTACCAGGCCGTCATTAATCGTGAGTTTTCCTTAAAGTTTGGCTTGCAGGCCACTTATATGCAGAAATCACTTGATGTGAATGCACTAAATTTCGGCGACATGATCGATGCCCGTCGCGGTTTTGTTTGGAATACCAATGAAGCAATTCCATCACCGCGTAAGACAGGAGCTGACTTTTCCGCCGGAGTTTTAGGATACAGTAAGCAGTATTTCTTCGGATTTGCGGCACATCATATTAATCAACCGGACGAGGGTTTGCTGGGTTCCTCTAAACTGCCAGCGAAGTTTACAGCCCATGGCGGCGTTATTATTCCACTTGAAAAAGGAAATGAGAGCTATATTTCACCAAATATTCTTTTTCAAGCACAAGCCAAGTCACAGCAACTGAATCTGGGGCTATATTATGTAAAGGGGCCTTTCGTAGCGGGGCTTTGGTACAGAAATGCGGATGCGGTTATTGTTTTGGTGGGCGTTCAGAACGCGAACTTCAAAGCAGGGTACAGTTATGACGTAACTGTCTCAGAATTAGCAGGTAGCACTGCCGGGGCACATGAAATTTCTGTCCAGTTACAGTTTGAGTGTAAAGCCAAGCGGAAGAAATACAGGACCATCAGTTGTCCTTCTTTTTAACTATATTTGTAACCTTTTATATAAATCAGCGTTATAGCGTTTAATAGTTAGTGTAGTTTAATAGTCAGTCAGTTAATATGAAGATCAATCTTATAAAAAGCCCTAAGTCGCTTGCTTTTATGCTAGCGGTTGTTCTGGTTTCTTGTACACAGGAACGTTCGCCGGTTACCGGCTGGGCTTACAACGATGCAGCCAACGGCGGTTTTGAGAAACCGCCTTATGAGGAGCAAGAAACAGGTCCTGGCTTGGTGCTTATTGAGGGGGGAACCTTCAGTATGGGTCGTTCGGAAAACGATGTGACCTATGAGTGGAACAATGTGCCGCGCCGTGTCACTATTTCTTCCTTTTATATGGATGAGACAGAGGTGAGCAATTTGTCCTATGTCGAGTACCTTTACTGGACAGCACGTGTGTTTGGACCAACGTTCCCAGATATTTATTATAAAGCATTGCCAGATACCTTGGTATGGCGTGAAAAGCTGGCGTACAATGAGCCTTTTGTGGATTTGTACCTCCGTCATCCGGCTTACCGTGATTATCCCGTTGTTGGCGTTAACTGGCTTCAGGCAAATGATTTCTGTGCATGGCGTACAGATCGCGTGAACGAATTTATTCTCATTCGTGAAGGACTGCTTGAGCACACACCTTCCCCTTCTGACCAAGATTATTTTAGCACGGAAGCTTATTTAAGCGGTAAATGGCAGGGGCAATTAAAGACCAAGTTGACTTCTTACGACGGACAAAATCCCGAGAGAGACGTGCATATGGAAGATGGAATTTTCCTTCCGAAATACCGTCTCCCGACAGAAGCGGAATGGGAATATGCTGCTTATGGACTTATTGGTAACACCATTGGCGAGCGGATTACCGATCGTCGTATTTATCCATGGAACGGCCACGGTGTGCGTAATGCAACTGATCGTTACCTAGGACAAATCAACGCTAACTTTGTGCGTGGTGCCGGTGATTACATGGGTACTGCAGGGTTTTTGAATGATAATGCCGATGTAACAGCTCCGGTGTACAGCTATTGGCCAAACGATTACGGTCTGTATAACATGGCAGGTAACGTTTCTGAGTGGGTGATGGACGTTTATCGTCCCAGCACACTGCAGGATGCGGATGAGTTCCGTCCTTTCCGTGGTAACGTATTTAACACACAGGTTCGCGACAGTACAACGCTCATCGGCGGATTGGGTGGTGAGATTGTGACCAATGTGGATGGCCCTGTCTATCAAAAATTCAAACATAAAGTACAGGCTCCGACCGCGCATGGTGTGAGTGTAGAGTCCGTGGAAGTGACGGATAGTATCCTCACCATTACAACGGCTGATCCACAAGGTAATAATAACGCGAATCCTGAAGGTAAATCTGATATCCCAGGTCGTGTGAAATGGAGAGAAGTTTCCAGTGCTGTTTCTACCGATAATCTAGATGAACGTCGCAATTACAAGACAGCAGATTATATTAATTACATGGATGGGGATGTGAGTTCGAGTATCTATTACGGAGAAGGTGAAGAGGCGTATAATGACAAATCTTCCAAACTGATGTACGAATATGCCAAGTCTTCATTAATCAATGATAAATCCCGCGTCGTAAAAGGTGGTAGCTGGAGAGATCGCGCTTATTTCCTGAATCCAGGTGTACGCCGTTATCTTGACCAGCGTCAATCGAACTCATGGCTCGGTTTCCGCTGCGCTATGACCCGTGTGGGTAGTCCAGTTGGATTGGGCAAATAATCTGTTGATAAATTTTATAAGACCCCCGGAACAGGTATCCGGGGGTTTTTTATTTTGTACCATGCAATATTCCACTACAGAAGAAATTTACAAAGTCTTTCAGGAAGCTGCTCAGCAAGTGAGCACAGATACCCGTAATCTGGAAAAAGGTTCAGTTTTTTTTGCGCTCAAAGGATCCAACTTTGACGGAAATGCGTTTTGTCGTCAGGCGCTTGCCAGCGGATGCAGGGCCGTTGTAGCAGATGATTCCACTTTAGGTGGACAAGCAGGAGTTCTTCTTGTTGAAGATGTTTTAAAAGCACTGCAGGACCTTGCCAGGCATCATCGCCGTCAGTTTAATATTCCCGTTCTCGCCATTACGGGTAGCAATGGGAAAACTACAAATAAGGAGCTAATCCGGGAAGTGCTCTCAAAAAAGTACAAGGTGCTGGCCACTACCGGGAATCTCAATAATCACATTGGTGTGCCCCTGACACTTCTGTCACTAACCTCGGAGCACGAATTCGCAGTGGTAGAAATGGGTGCCAATCACCAAGGTGAAATCCGCCAACTGTGCGCTATTGCTGAGCCGGGTTATGGACTCATTACCAATATCGGTAAGGCACATCTGGAAGGATTTGGCGGCGAGGAAGGTGTAAGAAAAGGTAAAGGTGAACTGTTTGATTTCCTCCGTCAGCAGGGTGGCCGGGCCATCATTAATGGCGACGATCCCGTGCTTAGTGAAATGGCGTTCACCAACGACAAAATCACCTTCGGATGTAAAAAATTATATGATTTGATTGGTAAAGATGAACAGCAAGCAGAAACAGTAGCCTTTCGTTTCACTACCCGGTATGGCGAAAAAGATTTTAAAAAACTTCCCCTGGTGAAGACATCGATTTTCGGTCAGTATAACCTCTATAACTGTCTGGCTGCCGCCTGCATTGGTGTCTATTTCAAAGTCCCGGAGGCGGATATTATTATGGCGCTGGAAAGTTACGTTCCCGATATGAATCGTTCGCAGGTAAAGAAAACAGAAAAGAACACACTCATCCTGGATGCCTACAATGCTAATCCCGACAGTATGAAAGCCGCACTCCAGAATTTTTCACGTTACCCAGCAACTACGAAATGGGTATTGCTTGGTGATATGTTTGAGCTTGGTGAATTTGCTGAACAGGAACACCAGGCCATACTGGATTTGGCACGCGCACTGCAGTTTGAAAATGTTTTGATGGTTGGGACTGAATTCGCGAAACTTAAGGGCGCACCTTATCTACAATTTAATACAACAGCGGAGGCACTCGCTCACCTTAGCTCAAAAAATCTGCAGTCAGCAGTTATACTCATCAAAGGCTCACGCAGTATGAAAATGGAGACTTTACAACAAGCACTTTAACATGAATTATTTCAAGAAAAACAAACTCATTACCCTCATTCTGCTGGCCATGCTTGTGGGATTACTTACTGGCTTTCTGGTTAACCGCTCCATTAAAACAGAGCGCTATCATGTAGACCGGCAGAAGATTGCAGCCATCACCCAACCGGAAAAAAAGAAAGCTGCTGAAGCTGCATTGGATAAGCTGGAAGGGCAGTTTTTTGTCCAGACGAAAAAAGAAATTGCCTCACGCTTCTCTGTCCTCAGTGATATTTTTCTGCACCTCATTAAAATGATTATTGCGCCTCTTGTTTTGGCAGTTTTGGTGTTGGGGGTTGCAAAGGTTGGTGATTTCAGCAGTGTGGGACGCATTGGATTAAAGACGCTGGTCTACTTTACCTGTGCCACGCTGATTGCACTAGCCCTGGGGCTGGTGGTTGTTAATATATTTGAGCCTGGCAAGGTCATGCATCTGGACATTCCCGCAGCCGGGGAGCAAGTGGGAGTGCAGGCCAGTAAGCAGACGGCTAAAAATTTTATTGATCATGTGATTCCTGAAAGTCTGATGCGCTCTATGGCTGCGAATGATATTCTGCCGATTGTTGTTTTTGCTTTGTTTTTTGGCGTCGCCGTTGCATCCGTCGGTCAGCAGGGTAAACCAATGATCACCGCCTTTGAAAGTTTATCGCATGTCATGTTTAAGGTCACCAATTTTGTGATGAACTTTGCTCCAGTCGGTGTGTTTGGGGCGATAACGGCCGTGGTCATTCAGCAGGGATTGGAAGTACTCGGCGGTTATGTCTATCTTATTCTTTGTTTTTTTGGAGGACTTATCGTTTTTGTTTTTGGTGTTTTATTCTTGATTTGTCTGGCGTTCCGCATTAATTATTTTCGCTTGCTGGGGGATATTCGAGAGCCCATTTTGCTGGCCTTCAGCACGGCCAGCAGTGAAAGCGCTATGCCTAAGACCATTGAGGCACTTGAAAAACATGGCATTAGTAACCGGATTGTCAGTTTTGTATTACCATTAGGTTACTCGTTTAATCTTGATGGTAGTATTATGTACATGACCTTTGCGACTGTTTTTATTGCACAGAGTTATGGAATGGATATGCTGATGGCAGATCAAATCAAAATGATGCTTATTTTACTGGTGACCAGCAAAGGGATGGCAGGTGTTCCCAGAGCTTCACTGGTGGTGATAGCAGGCATGCTGAGTATGTTTCATATACCTGGAGAAGGACTTTTGCTTTTATTGGCAGTAGATCAGTTGCTTGATATGGGACGCAGCGCAACCAATGTGGTCGGCAATGCAGTCGCCAGTGCCGTGGTGGCCCGTCTGGAAGGCGAAAAGTTTTAAGGGAGGGGCTTTGCGAATTCCAAAGCTAAATCCGCTTTTGACCTAAAAAATACTACCTTTGCGGCTTTAATTTTTACTTATTAAAAGTGGACAAACAATCATTACTCGGACTTGGTCTCATCACTGCTATATTAGGCGTATGGCTTTATTTTAGTGGACCAAGTAAAGAACAGATAGCACGTAATAAACAGATTAAAGATTCTGTAGAACTAGCACAGCGGAAAACTGCTCAGGCAGAGGCTGCTAAAATTGCTGCGACGATTGAATCCCGGCCGGAAAGTACTCTGACTGCGGCAGTTGCTGTTCCCGATTCTGTTATTAATCGCGAGCGTCAGAAAACCTTTCGTGATTTTTATCCTGCGACACAAGGTACCAATGAAGAATTTCAAATTGAAAACGATGTCCTTCGCCTGACGATCTCCACAAAAGGAGGACAGATTAAGAAAGCGGAATTAAAGGACTATAAGCGCGCAAAAGACGAGCGTCCCTTAATTCTGTTCGAAGGCGATAGTACTAATTTTTCCCTGCGCTTAAAGGCGTATGAAAATGCGCAGGTATTCAGCACGGATAGTTTTTATTTCAAGGTCATAAAGAAAGAGGCGGCCGCCTGTGTGGTGCGACTTGAAACCGCCAAACCAGGCAGTTTTATCGAATTTAGCTATTCACTCAATCCGGGTGAGTACTTGGTGAAGTCCGCTGTGCGCATGAGTGCCATGCAGAGCATTCTAAACGGACTCGAAGATCAGATTCAACTCAACTGGAAAATGCAGAATCCCAGCCAGGAAGAGCATGTTGAGCTGGAGAGAAAAGCCAATAGTATTTTCTACAATCAAGAAAATGTAGGAACAAATAATGTCGATCCTCTGAAAGACGAAGAAAAAGAGTTGAGTGATGCCGACGTAAAATGGATTTCTTTTAAGCAACAGTTTTTTAATGCTAGTATTATCGCTGACAGCAAGTTTACTAAGGCGGGTAGTTTTGTGCATCAAGGTCAGCGCCCAGAATCCGACAAGGTGGCAACGCAAAACAGCGCTGAACTGGGAATACCTTATAATCATTCGGCAGATGAGCAGTTCAAATACAGTTTTTATTTGGGACCAAACCATTTTTACACCTTGAAGAAGTACGATGTTGGTTTGGAAGAAATCATCCCGATGGGATGGAGTGTTTTCAGCTACATCAACAAGTGGATGGTTGTTCCACTGTTCAATTGGTTGAGTTTTTTGAATATGGGAATTGTCATTCTCATTCTGACAATCGTTGTGAAGATTGTGCTGCTGCCTATCGCTTATAAAACCTATATGAGCGGTGCAAAAATGCGTGTTCTGAAGCCAGAGACGGACGCCCTGAATGCAAAATTTGAGAAGAACGCTGATCCTATGAAAAAACAGCAGGAACAAATGGCGCTCTACAGAAAAGCTGGAGTGAATCCACTTTCTGGCTGTCTTCCTTTATTGCTGCAGTTTCCAATTCTAATTGCACTGTTTAGTTTTGTACCAGCTGCCATTGAATTGCGTCAGAAGACCTTTCTCTGGGCGCATGATTTAAGTACTTATGACAGTATCTGGGATTTTGGGTATGTTCCTTTTGTGAACTGGGCATATGGCGACCATGTGAGTTTATTTGCCATGTTGATGTTTGTGAGTACGCTGGCCTACACGTATATGAACAGCAGCATGATGCCGCAACAGAATAATCAGATGCCGGGGATGAAGTTCATGATGTATTTTATGCCCGTGATTTTCCTTGCTGTAATGAATACCTATGCTGCGGGTCTGAGCTGGTATTATTTCCTTGCCAATATGTTTACCTTCATTCAAAACTGGGTGATTAAGAAAATTGTCAGCGATGAGAAAATACGAGCACAGCTGGAAGCGAATATGAAGAAACCAGCAAAAGTTTCTAATTTTCAGAAACGACTTGAAGAAATGGCTAAGCAACAGCAGCAAAAAAGCGTTAAAAAACGTTAGTCACTTTCTTTATCACGTAATTTGACTGTTAAATTTTTGCTTACTGCGGGTCTTTTTTATTCATTTGTACTGAAATGACCCCTTTCCGCAAATACATCTTGCCTTTACCTTACTTACTTCTTCTGGCTGCCGCATTTTTTCGGCTAGGATTTGGTAGTTCCGTTGGACCTGAAAAGGCCCAGCTCAAGGGGGAGGCAGCACTTGAAATCCAGCGGGTTGAGGCGGCCGATTTACCCGATTACAAACATCCCGCCTACTTTAGTATCTTCAAGTTTATTGTTAGCTTCCTTCCTGGTTCGCAGCGCTAAGTACTTTATTGTTCGCAGGAGGATTGGTACAGCTTTTTTACTTCTGGATTTTCTAGGATTTGAAAACTCATATAAGGCGCACCGAGCAGCTTACAGTATTTTTCAGGTTGCCGCTCTTTGGCTAGTTTCATCGCTTTAGCAAATGTGCTGGTTGAATATTTCTCTTTCGAACGCGCAGCGGCGCTGAGATAAAGGAATAAGAGATTATCTGCCACATCAGCACTTTTCAAATAGGTCTCGAGTGTGCTTGCTGCGTTTGCGTAATCATGAATTCGGCAATAGACTTCGTAGAGTTTCAGACTATTTTGAGGAGACGCTTCCTTAATGTTATAATAGCCTCTGATTCTTTCCATACAGGCTTCTGTTATCAGATTAGCATCTGGCAGTGTATCTGAACTCTCCATGATTTTAAATTGCCATTCGATGTGTAACTGACTGACCAAACTCGAGTCCATTTTACCATTCAGACTTGTGACAGCAAATTGCATGATTTTTTGATGTTCAGAAATAGTCGCCAGGGTATCGAGCTTTATTTTGCAGAACATGCTATTGTATAAAAGCGTCGGATCTTCCGGCTTGAGTTTAAGTAAACCATCCAGTGTGTTCAGATCATCTTCATCCAACTGTTGCCTGAGTTGATACTGATGAAAGAGTTTGTTGTTTGCGAGGGCGACAAGTTCAGGATTGGCCGGAATCACTGCAGTGTCGAGTATTTCTGCTTTGTATTTTCCTTCAGTTATACGTTTACTCATGAAGTCGAGTATTCTGGTACCCTGCGCAGAATTACCGCTTTTGATTGCTTTGCCAAGACTCGCCACAGCAAACTTTGATTCCTTCTCGCCACTCACATCATAGGTCACATCCAGAATGATTTCCGCGAATCGTTCCTTTGCCAGAATGGGCTCGAGTTCCTCCAGTAGATTTCGGTCAGAATTCAGGCGTTCAATTGTTTTGGTTTTTCCCTGCTTAACTAGGTCCCCATATTTTCCTTCTTCATTTTCCAGTAGAAATAGACCCCAGCTGTCCCGGTAAATAATTGTCGGACTGATTTGAGTCGTCTGCCTGCTCTGAAGCGCCTTTACCACGCTTTCTGCGCGCTTTTGCTGCAGTTTGGTGTTGGCAACCGAGTCACCTTCAATACTTGAATAGGCATAGATGTACAGTCCTTCAACAATAAAATCGGGTTCATCAAGTGCCTTTAAGAAGGGTTCCATATCAGAAGCGAGGAATTCTGATTTGTTTTTTTGAAACGGAACTAGAAAATTAAGAATGGAGCTCTGATTGCGTGGTTCGAATGGAGGAGGGGTGATGCTTCCGGTGCTCATTGGCAAGAGGCCTGCCGCTGGTTTGGCCGACGCCTCATTCTTTTCCGTGTAGCCAGGAATAATCGTCTTGCAAACTTTTTCATTTTGAATCACCAGGAGATTTAATTCAAAGGGGCCAGTTATCTTAGGATTAAACTTACCTAGTACGACTTCTAGACCTTTGATTTTCTTATTAGCTTTTTTATCCTTCGAAAGTAATTTGTTGCTGGCAAAAAACTTTTCTTTGTAAAGGACTTTGGACATGACGCCTTTGCTGGGCAGATTATTGTCCACAATGTCAAAGTTGGGATTGGCATACTGACCGCGCTGCACAATGTCCACAGCCAGCCCATCCGTAGGTTTTTTAAGAATTTTTTTCAGTTCCTTCGCATTGGCATAGCGCAGGATAATTTTATTATTTTCTACGCTTAATCCCTGCTGAAGCGTTTCATAATTTTTAAACTGGTTACAGGACTTGCAGGCTTTAGGATCAGGACCCTGCAGTTTGGAAGCTACCGTGTTAAAGGGGACAAGGAGCTGTTTTTTTTCTTTAGCACCAGTGTTTAAAACGTCGTATCCACCAAAGAAAGCACTAAAATAAGCCTTCTCACCATTTTCATCAGTTGTTGCAGATATACCGCAAAATTTCAGGGAAGGATCAAGCAACAGTCGCGCGGTCTTTTCACCTTTTTCCCAGCGTTGCGTCAAAACGCGCACGATGTCCGCCATATTGTACTGCTCTTTTCCTTTTGCGACAACTGCTTTAGAAGTTAACTCAAATCCCTTACTGGTGGCGCCAGCAGCGTTTAGGTATTTAGCGCTTGTTTCTGCTGCGGTCTTATCCGATTCTTCATCCATCATGTCTGTCGAACTCATTGTTGCGGCGTTCTTCAGAATCGGATTATTTTCGAGTGTGTCGAGTCCTTTTTCAGCACGAAATCTATTGAGTTCATTCAATAAAAGTTGCTGAACCTCTTCCGATTTAAAGGCTGCGGATTGAGCTGTAGCGAAGATGGTTGAAAGCAAAAAAGTGAGGACGAAAAAATGTCTCATTCTGTAGGTTAATAAGCAGGGAAAGTATCAAAAATTAACGAATCTGGAGTATTCCGATGGGTGTATTGTGAATGATGTGGGGTAATTCCTCCGTGGGGCTTAGTTGTTCACCCAGGCTTCGATTTGATACTGGCTGAGTTCAAAATAATCAACCTTTTTCACCACGATGCCTTCGCTGAGATAATAAATCCTTGGCAAGTGCGAGGAAGCTAGTTTTACAAAGGTTTTCCCTAGACAAAAACTGTAGGGAATAGTGGTGGCGCGGGTATCTTCCAAAAAGTCCTGCAGGTCGTTTTTATCTCCATTGAGCACAAAATAGATGGGAAGAGCAGGATTTTCTTTTTTAATGAGCCGGAATTTTTTTGCAGCGATGCGACAGTGACTGCAGGTAAGACTTAAAAAAGCAAGAACTTGTTTTCCCTTGCGGAGTTCGATGGACGGCACCTCAACCTTTGCTGTGTCTTGCGATTCGTACAAGAGAGAAAGTTCCAGTGGATAATTGACCTTCTCTTCCAGATTATTGGAGGTATAGGTGTAGTCCACGGGATTCATAATAAAAGGCAAGCTACTAGTAAGGGGCAGGAGCAGCAGCGGCAGTAACCAGCCGCGAGTGAATTCCCAGCTAACATTCCATTTGTAGAGTGGTATGCAGAGGAGCAGCATCACGAGGTTTTTAATAATGGCCTGCAGCGGCGTCATTGACAGACGTTCGCCAAAGCAGCCGCAGTTCCCCGAATTACCTATCAACGCAATCTGCAGCAGTAGATAAATAGTAAAAAACAAAAGTAGTCCAGCGGTCAGGGGGATGGTCAGTGCTTTCAACCGGTAACAGGCTATCAGGAGCAGTCCTGTGAAAATTTCAATGGCAATCAGCAGACGGGCAAATACCGGTGCGGTATACCAGTTGGCAATACCGAGCTCAACAAATGTAAATTCAAATGTCTCAATAACCGGGTCAAGCTTACTATAGGCCGAATAAAGAAAGACCAGACCAAGAGCTACTGAAAAAAGAATGGATGAAAACTGTTTCAAGCGTCCCATAAAAATCAAAGATACTAATTAGAACGTGGAACCACACCTGGTCAGCAAGTCTGGCAATGATGCCATGACGAAGGGGAAATTGAAAAAAAATCCCCGGCAGACCGGGGATTTGAAATTTATTAGCCGAGATATTGTTGCAGTAATTTGCTACGACTGCTGTGACGGAGGCGGCGGATTGCTTTTTCTTTAATTTGTCGAACACGTTCGCGGGTCAGATCAAATTTATCACCGATTTCTTCTAAAGTTAGACCATGATTCAGACCGATACCAAAAAATAATTTAACAACATCCCTTTCACGCTCTGTCAGGGTGCTTAGTGCACGATCAATTTCTTTGCTGAGGGACTCGTTCATGAGGCCGCTATCTGCTTTGGGCGAATCGAGATTAACGAGTACATCCAAAAGACTGCTTTCTTCACCATTAGCGAAAGGAGCATCCATGCTGACATGGCGACCACTCACTTTCATTGTATCACTTACTTTGTCAATTGGCAGGTCAAGAATATCAGCCAGTTCCTCAGCACTTGGTTCGCGTTCGAACTGCTGTTCGAGTTTACTGTAGGCCTTATTAATTTTATTTAGTGAACCTACCTGATTGAGTGGTAGGCGGACGATACGACTTTGCTCAGCCAAAGCCTGAAGAATACTTTGACGAATCCACCAGACCGCGTAGGAAATAAATTTAAAACCACGTGTCTCATCAAAACGCCGGGCCGCCTTAATCAAACCAAGATTACCTTCATTGATCAAGTCGGGTAGAGAAAGACCCTGATTCTGGTATTGCTTTGCAACGGAGACCACGAAACGCAGATTGGCCCGCGTTAATTTTTCCAAAGCCCGTTGATCACCGTCCTTGATTTTCTTTGCAAGAATCACCTCTTCCTCTGCAGTGATCAGTTCTTCACGACCGATTTCCTGCAAATACTTATCGAGAGATGCGCTTTCGCGGTTCGTAATGGACTTGGTAATTTTTAACTGCCTCATGCGTACTGAAAAGTTTAAGAGTTTAAAGGTAATGAAAAAAGCTCAATTCCGGAGGCTTGTTTCTAGTTTTTAAACGCATTTAGGGGCAAAAAGTTCTTTTTCCCTTGCTAACATGGCGTAAAATAACGATAATGGAGCTGTGGGCGCTTCTTTTCCATGGCCTTAGCTTGGCAATAACTCTCTAAGGGGCGTTTCTGAGATCCCTTCAAATTACAGGCCAAATCGGCTGGTGACAATTCTGCACTCTGATTTTTACCGGTAGCCCCCTGTTTTAAAACCTTGTAGTAATGAACAAAGCCATGCTCATAACCCCAGCCTTAATTAACAAAGTTGTGTTTAATCATCCTGACTGAAGGTGGCTCAGACCGGCGTATACTTACCTATTTTTATCCAAATTAATCTGTCCGTAAATGAACGTAGAAAGTTTAAAAACTGAATTACAGCAAGTCCTTGATAATGATGTGCTGCTTCGGAAAGAGTTCAACAGTCTGAAACGCTCCCTCAGCGATTACCGCAACCAGCTGATTATGCGCGATGAGGATTGCAAACGTCTGCAGGTCACTATTGATGTGCTGAACACCAAGCTGGTGGTCATGGAACGGGACAATACAAGTTATAAATCTGAATTAAGTTCTTTCAAGGAACTCCGCGGATCTATCCGTGATCAACTCGATGACAAACAGGTAGAAATTGATGCGCGGCTTGCGGAAATACAGGCGCTTCGCAGTGACCTGGATGCCATGTCCGCGAGTTACGAAGCCTCAATGGAGGAATTAAAAGCGAGCAGCGCTGCTTCACTGGAGCAAGTAAAGGGCGACTATGAAGCGCAAATCCAATCCCTAAAAAGCAATGCGCACTACATTGAGAATGGCATCCGAGAAGAATATGAAAATCGGCTGACCGAACTCAGCAATAACTGGGCGGAGCAAGAGCAATCGCTGATTCACCGCCAAGAAGAAACATTGCGTGAACTACTGAGCGCTCATGAAGAGACAATTGAAGCACTGAAAAAGAACTACGAACTCCAGATATCGGCCCTTTCCACTGGTAGCACCGATGAGGTTGCTCACCTGCAGGAAGCACATCTTCTGGCCCTTGCGGAAACGGACGCAATTCATACGTCAAAATTCGAAAGTATGTCCTCTGTTTATCAACAGGAGATTGCTCAGTTACAGTCCTCGCTCGAAGAGCAGCGTCTCTCTCTGACTGCCGGCTTCGAGCTCCAGATCGAAAGTTTACAAGGTGATCTCGCGACTAAAGAAAGGGATCTACTTGCAGGATTTGAAACACACAAAGGCACTTTTGAAGCCAGCCGTCAGGAGGAATTAAGCGCAACCGTAAGTTCGTTCGAGGTCCGCATGACTGCACTGGTAGCGGAGTACGAAGAAAAATTGGCCAATACACTGATTCACTCCAATGTACAAAATTCAAAGCTAAATGACGAACTGGCCAAAAGCCAGGAAGAACAGGCCGCTTTTCTCCTCCAAATAAGCGCATTCACGGAAGAAACTACTGCTCAGGTTCAGCAAATAACTAATCTTCAGAACGAATTGCAGCAGCGTGATTTAGATCTGGTTTTGAAGAATGCAGAAGTTGAAAATCTGCAAAATGAATTTCAGGCCTTTCAGGAACAAGCGCAGCGCACGGAATCAGAGAAATTGTCTGAACTTGTATCTCGTCTTGAGTTGCAGGCCAGCGAACAAGCTGTTTTTGTTGGAAATTTAGAAAATCAGATTTCGAGTCTCAGCGCAGAACTAAGTAATTTAGCGCTTGTACTAGAAGCGACAACCAATCAGCTAGGGGAAGCGGAGAATACCATTGAATTAAAAAATCAAGAACTCCTCACGACTGCGGCGCAAGTGGAAGAGCTGAATGCTCGTTTTCACACATTTAGTCTGTCCTTCGAAGAAAAGGAAGCGGAATTAGAGAGTTTTAAAGCAGAAGTCCGCCAAGGTGCGGATGAGCAATTACAGACGGCGCAAGTTGAATTTGATAAATTACTGGCTGAAAACGGGCAGCTGATTGGGGAGATTGATTTGGCTCAGGATAAAGTGGAGGCTCAGGATTATGAGATTTCACTTTTGAAAGCAGAGTTG
>CALPON020000052.1 GCA_943325195.2 Sphingobacterium thalpophilum
AGGTGCTACAAAGCCTGCAGAAAAAGTTGAACCGAAAGCTAATTAAGAAAAAAGCCCTGCAGATGCAGGGCTTTTTTTAATAGTTATTAGGACTTTTTACGTTGATTTAGTTCATCTCTGATTTTCGAGGCCATTTCGTACTTCTCTTCGTCCAGAGCGGACTGCAGCATGTTTTTTAACTCCTCACTGCTTTTACTTTTGTATTCATCCCCAGCGATTACACTTTCCGCAGGTTCCGCAGCTGTGATATTTGGTTCATCGGTGGCTGTGATGGCTTCCGATTCATCATCCAGAACAATACCTGCGCTTTTAAGAATAAACTCGTACGTATAAATTTCACAATTAAATCGCACCGCAAGAGCGATGGCATCGCTGGTACGCGCATCAATTTCCACCTCCCGTGTCCCGTCACTGCAGATGAGTTTGGCGTAAAAAATACCTTCCACGAGATTATAAATAAGTACTTCTGTGACCGTTATTTCAAAAGTCTGTGCAAAAGCCTTAAAGAGATCATGTGTCAGCGGGCGACTGGGACTCATTTTTTCGAGTTCTATTGCAATTGCCTGTGCTTCAAAACCGCCAATGATAATGGGTAACCGTCGGGAACCAAGGCTCTCGCCCAAAACAAGGGCATAGGCTCCACTCTGCGTCTGGCTGTATGACAGACCAACAATTTCTAACCGGACCTTCTTCATTTAACGAATTCTGATTTAAACAATGGTATTAATTCTGATGTGCCTTGAATTTACGAATGGCCTCCGTGAGTTTCGGCACAATGGTAAAAGCGTCACCAATAACACCATAATCCGCCGACTTGAAAAAGGGCGCTTCTTTATCGTTATTAATCACGACAATGGTCTTACTGCCATTTACACCTGCCAAATGCTGGATAGCACCGGAGATGCCAATTGCAATGTATAGGTTAGGACGAATGGCCACTCCGGTCTGACCTACATGCTCATGATGCGGCCGCCAGTGCATGTCGGCAACAGGACGAGAGCAGGCGGTAGTCGCACCCAGTTCCGTGGCCAGCTCTTCAACAATTTTCCAGTTCTCAGGGCCTTTGAGTCCTCTGCCGGCGCTGACTACTAATTCCGCTTCAGGAAGAGGGACAGTACCACCCGATATGGTCGTCTTAATTTCCTTTATAGTAATTCGCGAAATACTGCCACTCAGATCCGGCGCAAATTCCGAAACACTTGCCTGGTTATCACTCAGGATGACAGGAAAACTGTTTGGTAAGAGGGAAATGATTTTAAGTTCGCTGTTGATTGCATACATAGCAGTTGCTTTTCCCGAGAAAACATTTTTCTTTACCTCAAAGGATGTGCCATTGATTTGGGGATAATCAACCGCACCCGCTACCAGACCCGCTTTGAGGCGGGCCGATAATCTTGGTGCGACTGCTTTACCAACAATATCTGCGCTGAAAATAATTATAGTAGCCTGCTCTTCGGAAACTGCTTTTTCCATTGCAGCCGTTAGCATCACACTATCAGTGCTAAGTTTCTCATTTTTCATGCTGAGAATTTTTGAAGCACCAGCTTTGCCAATTTCTTCCATTTGCGCCTCATCTGCATTGTTTACCAGTGCAGTCACTTTTGTGTTTAACATCTGTGCAATCTTTGCAGCATAGTTAACACACTCCAGAGAGGCTTTTTTTACGCGGCCTTTATTGATTTCGGTGTATACTAGTATTGACATCGTCTCTAATTCTAAATGTAAGAAATTCCTTAAATTACTTTT
The DNA here is from genome assembly GCA_943325195.2 of Sphingobacterium thalpophilum. Classification (GTDB taxonomy): domain Bacteria; phylum Bacteroidota; class Bacteroidia; order B-17B0; family Aurantibacillaceae; genus Aurantibacillus. The sequence continues at coordinate 1,747 of CALPON020000052.1, forward strand.
GCTTCGGTATGGAGTAGGTTCACCAATTCATCTAAACTATCCTCACTAATCATTTTGACAGTGGTACGTCCCGGACTCAGCGTGAATGATTTTACAGTGGTCAGAGGTGCTGCTGCATTGGCAGGTACAACACTCAGTGGTTTGGTACGCGCAGCCATAATACCGCGCATATTTGGAATACGCTGTTCTGCCATACCTTTTGCACAGCTGACAACCAATGGCAGATCACATTCAACTAGCTGTGAACCGCCATCCAAGTCCTGCTCCAACGAAACTTTGTTACCAGCTAGCTCAAGTTTAGTTGCAAGAGAAACAAATGGCAGATCCATGATCCCCGCAATCATTCCGCCCACGGAAGAACCATTGTAACTGATAGTTTCTTTTCCTGTTAGAATTAAATCGTAATTATTTTCTTTTGCATAAGCTGCAATTTGTTCTGCAACAAAAAATGCATCCGGACTTTCAGCATCGATGCGCACTGCATCGTCTGCTCCCAATGCGAAGCCCTTACGAATAGTGGCTTCACTATCAGCAAGGCCAACATGGATGAGTGTTACTTTTTCGGCCAGATTCGCTTCTTTTAATTCCAGCGCCCGCACCAGAGCATACCATTCGTCGTAAGGATTAATGACAAATGTGACACCAGCTGCGTTAAATTTGGTGTCGCCATCTGTAAATTGAATTTTTGTAGTCGTGTCAGGGACATTGCTAATTGCTACGAGTATTTTCATGGTCTTTCTTTTCTATGCCAAATTCCTGGCGCTGAGCGTATAAGGCAACAGACAGCCCTAAAATTAAGTGGGCAAAAGTATGAATTTCCGCTCTTTTATCCTATTTAATTAATTTAAATGGACAAAAAATCAGGCAGAATGACCGGTGATTGTAGTTTGGTTCTGCCAAGCTTAGTTTTTGCTGGCAGGCGCTACTGCTGAATGGATTGGGTTAGCGCTCAACCATTTCTAGGTGCTTTTCAGAAATCATCTTGCGTAGATTAAAAAGCGCATAGCGCATGCGGCCCAGAGCGGTGTTGATGGAGACCTTCGTGAACTCTGAAATTTCTTTGAAGCTCATATCGTAGTAGATCCGCATCAGCACTACTTCCCGCTGGTCAGGAGGCAATTCATTGATGAGGTTGCGGATGCTTTTTTTGAATTCCTGCGCTGTATCACCCGGTAGGGGCTCGTCGGGACTGGAAAGTTGGTTAAAAACACTTATTTCTTCCCCTTCCTCGTTGACGTATACAGGAACTGGAGGCATTTTTTTTGCACGGCGGAAGTGATCAATGATGAGATTTCGGGCGATACGCAAAACCCATGGCAAAAATTTGCCTTCTTCACTATATTGCCCCTTTTTCAGGGTGAGTATGACTTTAAAAAACGTGTCCTGAAACACATCTTCAGCCAATTGATGGTCCTTAACGACCATAATAATGGAGGAGAAAATTTTACGTTTGTGCCTTTCGAGGAGCACCGCCAGCGCAGATTCGTCGCCACCGGTATAAAGTTTAACCAACTCGTAGTCGTTTAATTGAATAGACATGTGTTTACTGCTTAAAAAAATTATTGCAAGTAAATGTTCTAATCGATCGGCTGCGGTTTAAGATTTCAGTAAAAATAAATCATTTATCCTTCTCTTTTACAAAAATTAGGTAAAGTTTTGACAAGAATGAGGGAACTGGGTGTTTAGTTGAGGGAACGGATGAGAAGGAGAAAAAAAAAATGGGTAAGCTACTTTCATCGCACCGCTCAACCGCACGCCCTTGCTCCGTTCCCGGCCTGGGGGATTCAGCAGGAGCTGGTCGTGAAAGACTTACCCGACGTAAAGGTAAGATTAATTTTTATTTTACAATTTATTTTGCAAATTTTGTCAGAAGTCAAAGCCGGTAAGTGCATCAGCAATCCGGAAAGTGGCAAATTTGCTACTTTTTCTTGCCGGTGAAACGAGCTCATTCCTTATGAATTTATCCTTAGTCATTCCTTTATACAACGAGCAGGAGTCGCTCCCTGAGCTTCATGCTTGGATTCACCGTGTCGTTAATGAACAGCAGTATTCCTACGAAATTATTTTTGTGGATGATGGAAGCCGCGATGAGTCCTGGTCAGTGGTGCAAGCCTTGCGGGCCAAAGATAGTCATGTGAAAGGCATTCGTTTTAGCCGCAATTACGGAAAATCACCCGCCCTTCATGTCGCTTTCGAAATGGCACAGGGCGATGTGGTCATCACCATGGATGCGGATTTACAGGATAGTCCCGATGAAATTCCAGCTCTTTATAAGATGATTACCGAAGAGGGTTACGATCTGGTTAGCGGGTGGAAGCAGAAACGATTCGACAACGCTTTTAGCAAAAACCTTCCTTCGAAACTGTATAATTATACCAATCGGAAAATCAGCGGCATCCAGCTGCATGATATGAATTGCGGATTAAAAGCGTACCGAAAGAAAGTGGTTAAGAGTATTGAAATATACGGGGAGATGCACCGCTTTATTCCCGTGATGGCAAGAAATGCCGGCTTTCATAAAATTGGTGAAAAGATAGTGGCGCATGCACCGCGTAAGTACGGGGTGAGTAAGTTTGGCTGGGACCGATTTATCAATGGCTTTCTCGACCTGCTGACGATTACCTTCTTTTCAAAATTCGGTAAACGTCCCATGCATTTTTTTGGGCTTGTGGGCACACTTTTGTTTCTGATTGGCTTTGGCTTCGCTGTCTATCTCGGCGGATACAAAATCTGGTCGGCCTGGACACATCATCCTGCAAGGCTCATCACCCAGCGGCCTTCTTTCTACCTTTCCCTAACCTGCATGATTATTGGTAGCATGATGTTTCTCGCTGGCTTCCTGGGCGAGCTGATTCTGCGCAATAGCCAGATTCGGAATCATTACCTCATTGATGAAAAATTAATCTAAAAATGAATGCGCCTGAGCAAAAAAGAAGGCCTAGGCGCAATCCGCTCAGTAGGGAAGAAGTAGAAGCCATAATTGCCTTCAAGCGACGAAAAGAACAAATGCAGTTTTCTATCCTGCGGATGTCGCTCTCTTACAAGCTTCGAAATCTTTTTTTAATTCTGAGCTTTTTTGTCTTCTGTGAGGTGCTCTGCTGCTACTTCGGTCCATCTCGGCATCGCCTTCACTATACACAGTCTGTAACGGGTCGTTATGCTGCTATTTCTGAAAAGGGAAGGGGACAAAGGCTAGAGTATCTGGAAGCAGTGTGCGTTGAGGGAAACTCCTTTAAATTATTGGTGAATGATTTTGTAAAGATTCCCGGACGCTATAGCCGCCTGGATGTAAGTAGTGATTTTCTCTTGAATTGTCAACTGAAAGCCTCTGTTGACGGCATGCAGGATTCTTACCGTTTATTCCGGGCGAACCCGGTTTTGTTGCTAACCGTGTTCTGTTCCTTTATTTTGTTGTTGGGTGTTTACCATAACCTGAATCAAAATGATTATACCCTGTGGGGACTTTGTGTTTTGTGCGGTATGACAGTGTTATACCTCATTTGTGTTTAAGCCCTTGCTACCTTTTTTGGGATTGTTGATACTATTTGCCCGTGATATTCGTTGTATATTTGAAGGATGAACTTATTTTCCCGATTCAGTCTTTTGTCTGCTGCCTGTATTTTACTGCTGGCTTTCAACTCCTGCAAAAAGGATACATTCATCACGGATGAATCGGCTAAGCTTGAATTTTCTCAGGATTCAATTTTATTTGACACCGTCTTTACTAGCATTGGTTCCAGCACCCGTAATTTCAGGATTCGCAATACGCAGAAACAAAAAATAAAAATCAGCTCCATTGTGCTTCAGGGCGGCGCTTCTTCGTATTTCAAAGTCAATGTAGATGGCGCCAGCGGCACTTCCTTTCAAGATCTGGAATTGGCAGCGAATGATAGCATGTACATTTTTGTCCAGGTGAAAATTGATCCGGCCAATGCTTCCACACCCTTCATTGTTTCCGACCAGCTTATTTTTAATGTTAATGGCAATGAGCAAAAAATGCCATTAGAGGCGTGGGGACAAGATGCCTATTATCATTATCCCGATAGTGCTGTAAAATTTCAGGACGGCTCTTATTTTCCTTATTCATTAGTGAATGCGAATCCAGGTTCTTATAATTTTACTGGAGGTGAGTATGTCTGGAAAAACGACAAACCACATGTGGTTTATGGCTATCTGGTCATTGATGAAAAGCAAAAAATGCGGATTCCCGCCGGTACAAAGGTATATATGAATTATAAGGCGGGTCTGTGGGTTTTTGCTGGCGGGCAACTACAGGTTCTTGGTCAAAAAGGAAAAGAGGTGGTTTTCCAGGGGGCACGAAGGGAAAAAGAGTTTGCGGATGAACCAGGACAGTGGGACCGGATTTGGATTAATGAAGGAAGCGATCAGAATATTATTGACTATGCTGTGATAAAAAACGGCTATATCGGGGTTCAGGCTGAATTATTGGGTGATAATGCAGAACTCGCCAAGAAGCGTTTACTTCGGATTACGAACAGTAAGATCCAAAACATGAGTCTCTGGGGTCTTTATGGGCTGGCTTACCAGATTATTGCCTTGAATAATGTGATAAGTAATTGTCAGGAATACAGCGTTAATATTTTACTCGGTGGCGGTTATTATTTTGCGCACAATACCATTGCTAACTATTGGAATAAGCAAAAGTTAAGGGATAAGCCGGCAGTTAACCTCAATAATCATTCCAAAGAGACGGTCTATCCTTTGTATTTTTACATGGGCAATTCGGTGGTGGACGGACGCCTGGAGAATGAGTTTAATCTGGATTTAACACAAGATGTGACTTATCCATATACGTACACGGTGAGCAACTGTTATTTAAAAACGAACCTGAGTACGACCAATACCACTCACTATTACAATAATAAGAACGCCAGTGTTTCTGAACCACTAAAGTACAAAGATGTAGATACTTATGATTTTTCTCCGGCAACAGAGGAGAAACGAATCGGAGGCTTTGTTCATCCTTTTGCAACCCAAGATGCACTGAATGTAGGGACAGATGTTAACGGCAAGACGCGAAATACGAGCACGGTGACAGCTGGGGCTTATGAACTGCCTTAAATATTGTTTTTTGTATACTCAAACCCGCTAAATTTGCAGAACTAAAATCATGCAAATTCTCCGACAGAATCCCGACAAGTCCATTATCTACTGGCTTTTTACAGGTTGTTTATTAATTTACACCATGGTCGTTGTTGGCGGTCTGACGCGTCTGACGCATTCAGGACTGAGTATCACGGACTGGAGTTTTATGGGTTCAGTACCTCCGTTCAATGCAGAGATGTGGCAGGAACGTTTTCAGAAGTACCAGCAAAGTCCGGAATTTCAGAAAATCAATTACACGATGACGTTGGAGCAATTTAAACCCATTTTTTTATGGGAATACATTCATCGCATGATTGGAAGGACCATGATGTATGTATTTGCCATCGGCTTTGTTTATTTCTTGGTCCGCAAAAAAATAAGAAAAGAAATGTGGCCGGCTTTTGCTTTGCTATTCTTTATGGGTGCCATGCAGGCCGTGATTGGCTGGTGGATGGTTTACAGCGGACTTACGGAAAAGCCCGCTGTTAGTCATTTTCGACTGGCTACTCACTTAATGAGTGCTTTTACTTTATTTGGCTTTACCTTTTGGTTTACTTTAAAATTAAGATATCCTTCAGCGCAATTGCAAAGTTCGGAGGGTCAGGGTTTGCGGACGCCTGCCATTGTATTTTTTATTGTTTTGATTTTTCAAATTATCTACGGTGCATTTACTGCTGGTTATGTGGAAGGGGAGGATTCGCATATTCGTCCCGGACACATCTACAACACCTGGCCGAAAATGGGCAATAGCTGGATAGCAGAAGAGGTGAGTGCGAAGCCAGGGTTCTTGGAGAACATTCTCGAGAACGCCAGTGGTATTCAATTTGTTCACCGCAGTCTTGCTCTACTCGTGGTACTTGGGGTCTGCATTATCTGGTACCGCGCGGATAAATTAAAGCTCAGTAAAGCTCAGAACCTTGGTGTTACCTTGCTGATTTACGGAGTGACCGTACAGTTTATTTTGGGTGTTTTTACCTTACTTTACAATGTGCCGGTGATCATGGGCGCCTTGCATCAAACCGGGGCCTTCTTTTTATTTGCTTCTAGTATCTATTTGATTTTTCATCTCTTTAAAAAACCAATCTGATTTTGACTGACGTTAACGAACCCGAAAACAGAAACGACGCCACAGGTTACCGAAGTAGCAGTTTGCCAAAGCCCGTCCTTGTTCAGAAACAGGAGAATATACTGCGGCGTTCATTAATCAGTCTGTTGATTTACGCGCTCCTCTTTTATTTCTTCTTCGATCAGAACGTTGTTTACATTGCATCGATTTTACTGGTGATTATTGTGCATGAAATGGGTCATTTTTTTGCCATGCAACTCTTCCGTTATTCCAATGTAAAAATCTTTATCATCCCACTATTAGGTGCTTTTACAACTGGCAAAAAACAGCAGGTGTCTCAAAGTCAGTTAAGTATTATTATTCTTGCTGGTCCTATTCCCGGCATAATCATTGGCAGTTTGTTGCTATGGCTGAATCGCTACCAGCACAATGAAACCATGACCATGCTTTCCTATTCTTTTTTATTTATAAATGTTCTGAATCTGTTGCCTTTCTTTCCGCTTGATGGGGGCCGTCTGGTCGAGGCACTTTTTTTTCGTGATAATCACACCCTTCGCTTGGTGTTTGGTATACTTTCCATTATTGCTCTTGGCCTTATTTTTCTGATCAGTGGCAGTTTTCTGCTTCTCATTATTCCGGTGATGATTGCACTGGACCTGAAGAATGAGCGGCGCCACGAAAAAATCAGGGATTATTTAAGGCAGGAAAAAATTAATTATTTGACAGACTATGAAAATCTCCCGGATCAAGATTATTGGCTCATCAGGGACTGCGTTCTGCTTAATTTTCCGAAAAAATATCAGGGTATTTCTGCGGGAAATCATGAGTATTCCCTCATCGAACCGGTGCTACTTCAGCACGTGAGTTCCATCCTAAAAGTGAATCTTCGTTTCGATTTAAAAGTGATACCCTTGGTACTGCTTATTTTACTTTATCTCGCTGCCTTTTTGGTGCCACTTTTTTTATACCTCAATTACCACTAACTACTTAATTCGGTAACGCAGACCAGCATATACCATTCTTCCATAAATGGGACCCCATACCATGCTTGCATCAAAATAGCGACTGTAAGGTGCATCTGCTGCAACAATAGGCGAGGGTTGCTTATAATTCAACAGGTTCTCTACGCCAACATATATATTTAAGAAGTGGCCCTGGATTCTCCGAATCCATGTGACTTGTCCCATCAGATTAAAAAATGCAGAAGAGGAGCTGGCACGTTGGTAGGCCGTCGGATTTTCCGATGTATCAGGCAGTCTTTTGGCGCCATTGTATTGTGTTGTAAAATCAAATTGCCAGTGACCACCTCGAATTTCATAGCTGAGGTTAGCAAATGCGCGGTGTCGCGATACATAGGGCTTTTCGAGTAAGCCCGCCGCATAGTGGACCCGTGTATCGACAAACCGATAAGCCGTTTTTATGAATAGCCGTTTACGAGGTTCCATATTAAATTCAAATTGAAAAGTATTTGAAAAGGATTTTCCGTTCAGATTTCCAATATGTATTTCACTCACCTTTCTGTCCAGATCAATGACCACTTGCTGCTTAAACTGTGTGCGGTATAGATCAGTAGTTATGTAGGCCTCCCTATAATTGATTTTAAATTTCAAGGTATAATTGAGTCCGACATTCCAGCCAATTTCGGGTTGCAATCCATATGGGAGATCGGTTTCCTGATTAGGTAAGATCCAGTTCCGGGAACTCGCCATCAGGCTGGCATTGTCGCTAAAAATAGCAGGGGTTCTTAGGGCCCTCCCGCCGCTGAAGCGCAGCACTGAACTGGGGGTGAAGGCATAGCGGACGTGTAAGCGGGGAGTCGCAAAGAGTCCGTAATAATTACTTTTGTCAGCGCGTATGCCAGCAATTAGATTGAACTTTTCTTTAAAATTATAACTGTATTCAGCAAAAACACCGGGTACCCATTCTTTACGGTGAAAGACTAATTGAAGAAAATCCTCATGAACCTGATCACATAAAAAACTGCCGCCGATTTTGTAGGTGCGGTTGGTGTTTCCAATGATTCCCTGATAAATTAAATTGGCATAAAAGGTTTTTTGATTCCCCTGATAGGGTCTTGTACCGAAACTATTATCTTGTTGATGGTCCAGATACGACAATTGCAAACCAGCGCTATGTCCCGGCATTTTTTTAAATACAAAACCGGTCTTGCTGTAGACTTCTGTTTTTTGATTTCGAATCCCGATACGGTAAAGGGCGATGCTGTCAGAGCCGGGTATAAGGACCGGGAACTGACCGCCAATTCGGGTATCTTTTAAAAATGCGCCGCCGAACTGCGCCTCAAAGCCAGATTTAGAATCAGCATAGGAATACTTGTTCATCACATTTATCTGTTCACCCGTTGGAATATCGGCAAAGCCATCGCCATTCAAATCTTGCACAAGAGGATTGCGGCTATAATGTGACAGAACTCCCGCCGCCCATTTTGAGTTGATTTTCTGACTCAGATTCAGATTGTATTCATTTCTTGCGTTTTCATTTATGTAAGAATTAAAATTTAATCGGTCCGAAGCTGCGGGATTCTGAAGTTCTGTATTAATCTGTCCGGTGAAACTTTCATAGCCGTTCACAACAGAACCAGCACCTTTACTTAATTGAATCGATTGAATCCAGGTGCCAGGAATAAAGGTGAGACCATAGGCTCCCGCTAGTCCCCTTAAATAGGGCATATTCTCTTTAGTAATTTGCGCATACTGTCCACTTAAACCAAGCATTTGAATTTGCTTTGTGCCGCTTATTGCATCCGAAAAACTCACATCGATACTTGGATTTGTTTCGAAGCTTTCGGACAAATTGCAGCAGGCGGCTTTCATAAGCGAACGTTCACCCAATGTTTCCACTTTTATGGTGCTGAGGTAGGAGATTTCGGTCCCTGTGCTATAATAAACAACCTCCACTTCGGCTAGTTCACTCCCCGATTTGAGAATGAGTAACAGATATTGGTTGGTGTCCCGTATGGTGATTTTCTTTCGTTCAAAGCCAAGGGCTTGAATAATGAGGATGGAAGAGGCAGGACTAGTCTTCAGGGAAAAGGCACCATCGGCATCAGAGATGGCGGATATGCTGGTATTTTCCCAGAAGATGGTGGCGCCGGGCAGAGAGAGGGTATCCGCATTTTCTGTCCGTTCCGTAATTTTGCCTTTCACCTGATTAAAGGCAAGTTGGTGACAAAGGCAAAAAGCCCATGTCAATAGTAAAAAGCGCTTCATGTCTACTTGCCCTTTTCTTCGCAGACACCATCTCGGTATCTGCAGCATTTTGGAAGCGCTTTGTAGGCCTTTTCATTTCCTTTCATATCGCCAGCATCATAACCCTTTGCCGCAATGGCTTGCTGGATTTGAGTGAGACTGATTTTTTCAGGAAGGAAGGTCACCGTAGCGATTTTTGTTTTTTGATTCCAGTTTAGAATTTTTACCCCTTTTAGGTCAGCGGCATTTTCTATGTTTTCTTTGCATTCTTCGCAATTGCCTTTTACTGTGAATGTGACTGTTTTAGCGCCCTGCTGGGCAAAGTTTTGCAGGGACAGGAAGGTGATAATCACCAGAATAAGATGTTTCATGATTGTTTAGTTGAACTATTAATTAATTGAAAGACAAAGAGGCTTCAACTAATCAGATTCGCAGACAACTGACATTTATGAGTGCTTGCTGCAATTGCAGAGGAGGGACATGGACAATCTGGAGAGCGGATAAAGTACAGGTTTGCAGTTGAGATGCCTCCGTTGCGAAAAGAACGAACGCCAGCAAGGGACTTGTTACTTGTGCCAGACGGAATTCAGTTGAAAAGCAGGCTTCCGGACTACTGCGAAGGACGAGTGATTCGTTATGACAACAATCAGAGGCTTCATTGTTTTCTTCTTCATCACCGCAGCAGTTATTTGTTTTGGTTAAATAACTGATTTCTTCAAGTTCTCCTCCGCAATAGTGAAGATACACTGGAATACCATTTACGGCCAGCAAATAGCAGAAGGTGAATACCGCAAAAATGTATGTACGTAGTTTTGTCATTACTCACTACAAGATACGTAAAAAAATGGCAAAGCACAAAAAAAGGAAGAAGGCAGGGTTTTTTTGTCACATTCTTTATTCTTAGGGCATTTTGGGGACAAACATGAATTGGTCAGTACTTTAAAAATTGTTAATTTGGTGCGATAAATCTATAGAGCTATTTATGTCTGTCTGGAGAATAAAACCCGTAGCGGCTTTTGAAGCCGAAATGAAGAAAAGTGATTTGAAGCGTGTATTGACAAGATGGGGATTAACCTCACTGGGAATAGGCGCTATAATAGGCGGCGGAATCTTTACTCTGACCGGCATTGCTGCCCATGATTATGCGGGTCCGGCATTAGCCTTATCCTTTGTGATTGCTGGCATCGGTTGTTTATTTGCCTCCCTGTGTTATGCTGAATTTGCCTCTGTTTTGCCCGTTGAGGGATCAGCCTATGCCTATGCCTATGGTACCGTTGGTGAATTGTTTGCTTGGTTTATTGGCTGGAACCTTGTGTTGGAATACATGATGGGTGCTACTACGGTGGCTGTCGCCTGGAGTGGTTACTTTGCCAAATTGCTTGGTTTATTGGGACTCAAAATGCCCCTGGCACTTTTGTCGGACAAGGCCACGGCATTGGAAAAATTAAATACCAGCAAAGCAGTTGATGCGGTGCACGATTATCTAGGGAGCAATGCAAATGCGAGTCTGGTGCAAGTGAAAGATTATTTTGCGCGTTCGGAATTTGCAGATTATGTAAAGAGTTTATCCAGTCTTAAGGACTTTCAGAATTTCTCTCTTGGAGAAGGTATTCAGGCATTTGCAGCACATTATTCATCCATTGATTTAAGTGGATTGGTTTTTAACCTGCCGGCCTTTTTAATTACATGGGTAATTACTGCCATTTTAATTAAGGGAATTAAGGAAGCTGCCAGCACCAATAACATCATTGTAATTATTAAGATTGCAGTGGTATTGTTTGTTATACTCGTTGGTGCTTTTTACGTGAACACCGACAATTGGCATCCTTTTATACCAGAAAAAGTTCCCATTTTAGGTGATGATGGATTGCCCACGGGCAAATTTAACTTTGGTTTTGGAGGCGTGTTGACTGCTGCAACGATTGTGTTTTTCGCCTATATCGGCTTCGATGCGGTGAGTACGCAGGCGGGTGAAGCCATTAATCCAAAGAAAGATGTGCCTTTCGCTATTATCGCCTCTCTTGTCATTTGCACGGTGCTCTATATTCTTGTCTCCTTGGTGCTCACGGGCATGGTTCGGTTTGACCAATTGGATAAGACCGCACCAGTTGCCTCGGCCTTTAGCGGCGTAGGATTAAAGTGGGCCACTTTTTTGATAACGGTTGCCGCTACTGCTGGCCTAATGTCCGTCATGTTGGTAATGATGCTGGGGCAGACGCGTATCTTTTTGGGAATGTCAAAAGATGGTTTATTACCTGGATTCTTTAAGAAGCTGCATCCACAGTTTAAAACACCCACTCAGAGCACCATCTTGGTAGGTGGGATTATTTCAATCGTCGCTGCACTGACGCCAATTGATAAAGTGAGTGAGATGTGTTCAATGGGCACACTTCTGGCCTTTGCCATGGTGTGTGTGGCGGTAATGATGCTCCGTTATCGTCGTCCGGATTTAGATCGCCCATATCGCACGCCTGCGGTTTATTTGGTGGGAACGCTGGGAGTGGCATTTAATCTTTCATTAATGTATTTTGTGCGCCCAACGACTTGGTTCTTTTTTATTTTATGGGGTAGTCTCGGTATCATTGTATATTTTGTATACAGTAAACGTCACAGTAATTTAAATAAAATCAGTGAAGAAGTCTGAGGCTTCTGATGCTTGAAAAGGTCATAAAAAAAGGCCCTTCCGGAGGAAGGGCCATTTTTGTTAGCTATAAAAGGATTATTTTTTGTCAGATTTAACTCCTTCAGATTTTCCTTTGCAGCAGGATTTTTCACCTTTTGCACAACCTTCTTTTTTCTCACCTGCACAACCTTTGTCAGATTTGGTACACTCTTTTTTGGCTTTCTTATCTTTGTCATCGCCAAAAGTACCTGCAACTGCTGAACTTCCGAGTAAACCTGCGAAAGCAGCCATTAAAAATAATTTTTTCATTTTGAATTGTTTTTGTGGTTAATACAAATATACAAATCAATCGCTTACTAAAATGTTAAAAAACTTCAAGTACTGGTTCCGGATTTTACCAGTGGATGTTGTCAAAATAGGCTGTGATCGGAAAATGGTCGGTAAATGTCTCGGGATTTCTGCGGAAATCCGCACAATGTAAGGCTTTGTCGTGGAGTATGTAATCAATGCGAAACTGGGGCCACTTGCCGGCGTAGGTCCGTCCTAAACCTGTTCCACGCTCAACAAACGTGTCTTCCAATTCTGCTGCCAATTTACGATAACTATAAGAAGCAGCTGTTTCATTAAAGTCACCGCAAAGCACAATAAAATAAGGACATGTGGCCATGTGTGTCACAATCATTTCGACCTGTTGGGTCCGCTTGATAAAGGCGTTTTTAAGGCGGCGAAGAATGTTTTTACTGTTATCTACTTCGTTTTTTGCATTTTTTTCTGAGATCACATCTTCCAGAAATTGGTTGTCATTTTTGGAAAAACTAACCGATTGAAGGTGAATATTGTAGACTCTGATTGTATCCTTTCCCGCAACAATGTCCGAGTAAATACAGATATTATTTGATTTGGTGTTAAAAATTATTTTGCCTTGATTGATGATCGGTAATTTGCTGAACGTGGCAATTCCCCAGTGATCAAACTTTCGGAGTGTTGTGGTGTATTCACTGTGTAGATAGGGCATTTTCATTAGCCGACGCAGCGTATCTGCATTATTGAAGTCTCCTTTTTCTTCAGAGGTGTAAAATTCCTGTATACAGAGAATATCGGACTTGATGTCCGCCAGTCCGCCTAAAATCTTACCTCTGCTGTCTGAATTATGTGACCAGTTATAAAGATCAAAAAGCATGCTGTTGTAGGAAGTTACTTTTAGCATTTTGGCCTCTGCTTTTTTATGCGGGAGGCTAATTTGTAGAAAATTGAAAGCAGTAGGAAGCGATAGAAACAGGGCGATGAGTCCAAAAATAATGGCCGGTTTAAATTGCACTAGCCAGTAGAGGATCATAAAAACATTGATAAGAAACAGAAAGGGAAAAGCCAGTCCAAAAAAAGCAGGAAACCAGAAGAGAACTGGAGAGATGTACTTGGCGGTGATGGCAAGAAGCAGGGCCAAAATAATAAAGTAATGCAGCCAGAGTGCCAATCTGTTAAATACGGAAAGTTGACGGGTCTTTCGGACTTCCACCAGGTCGCGTAATTCACGAACACTAACAGTATTTAATTTTAGTCCGATGGTCGTTTATTGCTTCAGAGCTAAGGCTTCTTCGATATAGGCGTATGTACTTAAGATTTCCGGTTTTCCGTCGACCACTGCTACATCATGTTCAAAGTGTGCACTTGGTTTTCCATCGGCGGTAATTATTGTCCAGCCATCATTTAAATGTTTGATATTCTTTGTGCCCAAGTTAATCATGGGTTCAATTGCAAGGACCAAGCCTTCTTTAATTTTGGGACCATCGCCACGTTTACCGTAGTTGGGAACTTCTGGCTCTTCGTGCATGGTGCGCCCTAGTCCGTGACCCACTAATTCGCGCACAACTCCGAAGCCGTGTTTCTCTGCGTGCTGCTGTATAGCGAAACTAATATCGCCAATGCGATTACCAGCCACCATTTGTGAAATGCCAATCAAAAGGCTTTCCTTGGTTACTTCAATAAGTTTGAGGATTTCCGGTTTCACTTCACCCACCGCAAAGGTGTAGGCATGATCACCGAAAAACCCATTTTTCTTCACGCCGCAATCTACTGAAATAATATCGCCGCTGTTGAGTGCTTTCTTACCGGGAATACCATGCACAACGGCCTCATTTACTGAAATACAAAGTGTTGCGGGAAAATCTGGAACACCGCGTCCCCCTTTGTAGCCTTTAAAAGCTGGAATCCCACCATTATCACGAATAAACTCTTCAGCGAGTTTATCCAGTTCAGCAGGTATCACCCCCGGTTTGATTTGCGCCGCAATGAGTCCAAGTGTGCGTGAAACCATGAGCGCACTTTCACGCATCAGTTCAATTTCTTCTCTTGTCTTAAGATAAATCATTTTCCGCCAAATAGTTTTTTTAGGAAGGACGTTTCCGATTTTTTAAAATTATGGTGAGCTTCGGTGTTTTTTAGTTGATGACTAAATTCGCCGCCCTCAGGGTGAAGGGTTTGCCAGATTTCACTCCAGCCAATGAATCCGCCAAGCGAGCGGTCATCGATAAAAACATCAGCATTGAGTTTACGGGAGGTGTTTTGATCGAGGACTTCTTCTGGATAGTTTTTATTTACAGCGTAAAATTCCACCCCGTTCTGCCGACAGAAATCCACGGCTTCTTCAAGCAGTTCGCCTGTCCGGATGGTCCACAGAATCAGTTTATGTCCTTTTTTCTGCAACTCTTTTAAAGTAGCAAATGCAAACAGCATTTCTTTTCCGATTGCGGGATATTTATGCTCCACAATGGTGCCATCAAAATCAACGGCAATTACTTTACTATTATCGCTTAAGAAGTTTTGCATATTAAAGGTTTCGGGCGGAAATTACGTTCATTTCTGAATCTAGCTCATATAAGCGGGGTTGTGCTGTACCGATTTCAAATTCTAGAATTTGTTCTGGTGTCATTTTTTCAAGATACATGATGAGTGCCCGCAGGCTATTGCCATGCGCAGCAATGACTACATTTTTACCCGCTTTTAATTTTGGAATTATTTCACTTTCGAAATAAGGAATAACACGCTCTGCGGTGTCTTTCAGGCTTTCACCGTTTGGAGGGGGGACATCAAAACTTCTGCGCCAAACCTTCACCTGCTCTTCACCAAATTTTTTTACAGTCTCTTCTTTATTTAATCCTTGAAGATCACCATACATGCGCTCATTAAGAGCTGGATGGAAGACCGGGGTGAGGACCGCATGACCTGCAGAATCTAAAGCCATCTGCAAGGTTTTCTGCGCACGTTGAAGGGCAGAGGCATAGGCGTAGTCAAAAGTGAAGCCCTGCAGTTTTTTACCCGCATGATGGGCCTCTTCAATCCCTTTTTCACTCAGGTCGACATCTATCCAGCCGGTGAATTTATTTTCAAGATTCCACAGACTTTGTCCGTGACGAAAGATTACGAGTTGTGCCATAAAAATAGAGGCGACAAATATACGATTTTTAAGAGGAAATTTGGTAGAAAAAGCGCGGGTCCTAAGGGGATGTTCAATTGCGGTTTACCACGCAGACACAGCGAAATCCCAGCCAAGCGGCAGGTTTCTGGTAGCTGATTGTTTTTCCATTGCGGGCTTGCTCGGGTGTGTGATAAAAA
Organism: Sphingobacterium thalpophilum; assembly: GCA_943325195.2. Lineage (GTDB taxonomy): Bacteria > Bacteroidota > Bacteroidia > B-17B0 > Aurantibacillaceae > Aurantibacillus. Next base: position 17,360 of record CALPON020000052.1, read on the forward strand.
CTTCCACCTTTACTGTGGCCCTTTTCAAGGAGCATTTCTGCTACATTTCCCGTCATGTCGTAAATCCGCAGTAAATTACCCGCATAGCGTTTTACCTGCAAGGGATGGTTAATGGACCCGCCTTGCTCATAGCTGAGATTAGCCGGCCAGGAAACATTCATGACGGTGCTGTTAGAACTGGCATGAATCACAGTGGGCGGGTTTAAGTGGGAATACACTTCTGGACTACCATTGGCCGCAAACTCCCATTCAGCGCGTGTCGGCAGACGAAAATAAAAATTACAGGCCTTATAACGTTTGCTGTAGTTCACATAATAGCGGACCCTTTCTGTCCGCCATTTACAAAATGCAGACGCTTGTTCATAGCTAACTCCGGAAACTGGATAATCTTTGAAGTGTTTTACATTCGAAAAAGAACTCTGCATCATGGCATGGTTGGCATTCATTCCATCAAAGAGCCACACGGTCGTATCTGGCAGAGCTGAAAGGTACTCCTGACTTGTTTTTCCGTACATGGATTTGAGCCAATACAGATACTCCTGCCAGGAAAGATTAGTGACTTCCGTTTCATCCATGAAGAGGGTGTCAGAAATGGAAACCATGCC
>CALPON020000053.1 GCA_943325195.2 Sphingobacterium thalpophilum
CATTGCTTCAGCATTGTGAACTGGGAGTCAGAGGGAACTGCGAAGCTAATCCCGCCCTCTGCTGAGCCTGCCTCCCGCTCAGTTAAGAAATGGATGTTCACAAAAAACAAGACGCCCAAGCGCATTGCTTCAGCATTGTGAACTGGGAGTCAGAGGGAACTGCGAAGCAAATCCCTCCCCGTAGTGAGCCTGCCTCCCGCTCAGCTAAGAAATGGATGTTCACAAAAAACAAGACGCCCAAGTGGCTTGATTTTGCATTTTGAACTGGGAAGGACAGGGAACTGCGCAGCTAACCCCTAATTCTCCGCAACACATTCCTTAACTCCCCCTATTTACATGGGTTTTATTTTTTCGGGGCACCCCTGAGGACAACTAGCGTAACTTGCTAAAACATTTGCATTCGTAACGTTAGCAGCCTTTTTTTATACTACCCTTTCATTTTAGAACCTCTTGTAATTCAGCTTCCGTAGGATTAATATTCGAATACTACTAACATTAATTTTTTTTAAAACAGTCTGCTAATTACAGCGCTTTTTAAGTATATGTTTTATGCGCTTTTTATTCTTGAGATTTAGGATCGATAACGAACGATTGTGTAAAACACTATAGTTGGATTCTAAAGTTTTTTAAAACAAAAAAGCAACTTTATAAGTGGCTTAATTTTGAGAATAAGTATTAAGAATTCGACTATCAGCTATAATACTTTATTCTATAGGACTTTATTGATCTAGCCATTTTTTAAAATCATTAACCCTTTCTCTGCTTACAATAGAAGAATCTTCGTTTAAATAATTAGATGAAATAGATAAACGACTATTAAAGTAGTTTCTTATTTTTTGTATTGATTTTATTTGAATAATAATTTTTCTGTTAATTCGAAAAAAATATTTTGGGTCTATTAACGTTTCCAATTCGTCTAAACTATTTTCAATACTATAACGATTGCCCTTAGATGTGACTAAATAAGATAGACTATCTTTTGTTTCAAAATGGTTTATTTCTTCAGATAGTATATAATCTAGTATTTGTCCTTTTTTTACTATAAATCTGGACTTATATGACTTGTTTATGTTCTGATAAGCCTGAGCTATACTTTCAATTATGGCAACATTATCAGCTCCTTTTAATTTTTTAAATTTTTCTAAAGAAAATTGCAAATCTTTTTCAGTAATAGGTTTTAAAAGGTAATCAATACTATTTTGCTTAAATGCTTGAATGGCGTAATTGTCAAATGCTGTTGTAAAGATAAAGGGAGTATTGATTGGAATAATCGTAAAAATCTCAAAGCTATTGCCATCGGCAAGGTGGATATCTAAAAATATTAAATCTACCAGGTGATCTTCTTTAAAATATTCAATCGTTGATTTTATTGTATCTAGGTATTTAACTACTTCAATTTCACTATCTATGTCTTGCAAAAGATTTTTAAGATGCCTTGCAGATGGTTTTTCATCTTCTATAATGACCACTTTCATACTTTTGACAATAATGGTAAAGTTACTTTAAATTGTTTGTCATCATTAAATACTTCTACTTTTTGATCTGTAAAAAATGCATAGCGCGATTGTATATTTTTAAGGCCAGTTCCTGAACTCTCTATACTGTCTCGTCTTTTTTGAATATTATTTTCAACAACTAATAAATTATTTCTTGAATATATATTTACGAATAATACGTTTTCTTGCGATGATTCGTTATGTTGCATGGTGTTTTCAATTAAAATTTGCAAACACATTTGTGGCAGATAGAGTGCTTTTTTATCATCCTTAATATTTACATTAAACACAATATTATCCTCAAAGCGAATACTTAAAAGATATATATAGTGGTTTAAGAAATCGACCTCTTTATCTAATGTGACGAGTTCGGTATTTTTATTTTCTAAAACATACCGATAGACTTTTGATAGTTCATTGATAAAATTTAAAGCTTTTTTATCGCCGCTATAAACGAGTGATGTGAGCACACTTAAATTGTTGAATAAAAAATGTGGACTGATTTGGTTTTTTAAATTTTGTAATTGAGCATTTGTAGTTTGGGTTTTATATTTTTCAACTTGAATTAAACTTTCTTTTAATGCTCCAAAAAATTGAAAGCTAATATGAATTGCTAAAACAGCGAAGGTGAAAACTACAGCCGGTTTAAATATCTCAGCCATTTTTGGGTTTACTACTATTCCATCACCAACTCTATACTGGTGAATCAGATACATAAAAATAAACAATGATATTGAGGTGTAAATAGTATTTAAAAACGACTGAATCACGAGACGTTTTTTAGGATTTGTAACCCAATCATATTTAATATTCAACGATGAATCAATAAGCAAATTGCCCTGCCAAATAATAAAAACAATGCCTGATATATATATTAAATCGTAATCTAAAAATTCATCTATTCTAAAAAAAACTAATTTAAACAAAATGCAAATACCAAAAGATATTAATATTTTTTGGAAAATATTATTTATAAAACGCTTCATTTTATTAGTACATATAAAGATGCTGAAAACAAGTCACATATTATCAATCCTATTCTTTTATTTTTTTTTATGCTTGATTTTTAAAATTGTAATTTATATGTAAAATTTGGGAAAAATCCAAGTTGATAGGTTGTGTTGATAGATTTTCTATGTGAATCGTAACTTTGAGAAAATACATTTTTATTATTGCTTACATTCTGTATGTCCAGTGAAAATGATTGAGAAATCTTTCTTATACTACTATTTAATATGTATCCAATTTTAATATCCATTCTAAAATAATTACTATATCGTTCAGAGTACACTTCTGTTGATCGAACTTCTTTTCCATAAAGATCAGAAGCTTGCAGATCTATAGGAGTGAAATATCTACCACCTGCATTCGTAATTTTTAAGTCAGTGGAAATGGCATTTCTTTTGTCTTTTCCTACTTTAAATTCTTTACCTAATAAAATATTATAAACATATTTTCCGTTAAACGCTGTATTCCTTTCAACCTCATCACTTCCTTTGTATTTTGATTCGTAAATTGATGAAGTAAATAATGCATAGAATCCTTTACTAAAAAACTTTTCTATTGTTAATTCTGCACCATAATTTTTACCAGTTCCATTGTTCACCAACTTATCTTGTAAATCAGGTTGAAAACTTGCACCTGTATTTAACATGGAATAGCTACTTGCGAAAGAATCCACTGGAACCTGGTATAAATATTGGTAATATATTTCTGCCTTTATCCTCCAATCTGAAAAAGGCTGTAAATCATAACCTACAACTAATTGATGGCTTTTTGTAAAATCTAAATCTTTATTGTTGTAACTAATAGAACCGTCAGTATTTGTGGTTTGTAAAAAATAAACATTTAGTGGCTGTATTTGTGAGTGAAGTCCATAACCCAAACTTAAACTACTTCTTTTGTTCCATGCGTATTTTAAACCTAAACGCGGTTCAATGGAATTTGAATTATTTAGAAAGAACTGTTGAGCGTGAATACCAGTATTTAGCGTTAATTTATCATTCATATTATATTTGATATGAATATATGCTTGACCTATAGTGGTGAAACTATTATAATCCCATATTTGCGTCCAATTGTCACGCTCGTCTCTTCTTGTTCTGTTATATAGATATAGATCTATAAATTCGGTTTGTAATCCAGCCTTCACAAATAGCTTTGAATTTATTTTTAAATTGTAATTAGTCATTAAATTATAACCAGTTTTGCTACTGTTATTGTCTTCTCTACTATAATAATTTCGTAATGAATCTGAAGCATAGTTTGACTGATAGGTTGCTGAATAATTTGTTCCTATAGATGTGCTCAAAAATGATTTACTATTTATTTGTTTAAAATGCTTTAATCCAATTATTCCAATTTTGCTTGTAAAGTCTGATTTTTGACCGTTGCCATATAGACTATTTGCATCAGGTTTTGATTGTTCAATATTAATTGTGCTGTTAGCTAAGATTCCAAAAAGTGTAAATTTTCCAAATTTGGATGCACTACTATTAAATTTGAATGATAAATCTTGATATTTTGGAGTTGAGGATGTTCCTATATTTATACCCATTGCCTGGCCGATGCCAGCTAATGAATATCTATAACCGATTAAATAAGACGAGCCATTTCCTTTTTTTATAGGTCCTTCCGTCATTGCTTCAATACCTGTTATTAAACCAAACTGAATGGTATGTTCTCGTTTATCGGAATTTCCATTTCTGAATCCTAAATCAAATACACCCGAAATAGCATTTCCGTATTCTGCTGGAAAAGCAGAAGTGAAAAAATCAGAACTTTTAAGCATATTTGTATTGATTGCACTAACTGCACCTCCTGTTGTGCCGACCGACGCAAAATGATTTGGGTTAGTAACATTCATACCTTCAATACGCCATAATACACCTACTGGCGAATTACCCCTAATAACAATATCATTTCTTGAATCGTCTGGTGCGCTAACACCAGCAAAATTAGCAACTAAACGAGCAGGGTCGCTCCGTCCACCCGCATATCTATTCACTTCTTCCATTGAAAATGCTCGAGCACTGTTCGTTGTTAAATCACTTATTGTTTTGTTTTTATCATTAACTTTTACAACAACTTCATCTAACATTTTTAGATCTTCTTCCATTGTAATATCTAGAATAGTTTCTTTACCAGAACTCACTAAAACGTTTGGAATAAAAACAACTTTATAGCCAAAAAAAGACGCTTTAATTGTGTATCTGTTTGGTGAAATATTTACTAGGACATAGTTACCGTTTTCATCGGTTTGGGTCGCCTTATTTAATGAATCGTTTACTATAAGTATAACAGCACCAGGAATTGGCACTTGCGATAATTTATCTATCAATACCCCCCTGATATTTTGTCTATTGTTTTGAGCAAAAGAAAGATTTATTTGTAAAATAATAAGCAGTAAAAATATTTTTTTCATTTTTTAAAATTATAATTGACTAGCAAAATTAGAGGGTGGATTTTCAAAAAGTGAATGACTCACGGTTGAATTGTAGAAAAACCACATTGAATTGTAACAAATAACTTTACCGTACTCCTGTGGCTGCAAGCTTTTGACTGAGCGGACGTGAGATGCGAAAACTAGGAATAAATTTGGCGGAACTATTTCTAAAAGGATAGGAATTTAGGTTATTTGTTGTTTGCCTATCGTTTTTAAAAAACAAATAATCTAAATTATCCTTAGCCAAAATAGGTTTATAAAACCCACAAAAATCGGAGGGAAATAAAAAACCAAAACCGGTTCTATTTCCAAAAACTGTTTATATCAAACCCTCTTCTAAAATGCCCTAAAGTGTTCTGCAAAAGCACTGTTGTCAACCGAATAACTTCTTCTGATATTTCTGGGTGCCCTACTTGTAAAGTTCCCAAGAAAAGGAAAAAGCAAAATTAGTGGGAAACTACAAGCTTTTTTGTAATTGAACTTTTATTATCTGCTATTTTTACAAAATACACCCCTTCATACACTGTTTCTAATTTCAAATAACACATTGTGCTACCTTGTTTTAAAATATCTTCTAAAACTAATTTTCCACTTACATCAAACAATTTTATTTTTAAATCATTAACAACTGGTGAATAAGATTGAATAACAGCTAACTCACAAGATGGATTTGGAAATAAAGACAGGCCAATTTGCTCTAAATTATTACTTGCCACTGATAAAGCTGCCGCGTAAGTAGTTACTGGTTCACTTATAGTTGCGTGAGTAGTAGCTTGAATGACACCATGATAATATTTGCCTAAAATATAAGGATATACAGGCTTGTTATTTGCATCAATAGTTGCAAAATAACAATAAATACCATTTGGATATTCCGGAGTTTTACAAAATCTTCCGTTACTTTCATCCAAATCGCCCAAACCAGCAACATATTCAAAATCTTCTAAATAAGCGCCCAATACAGCTTGAACAGATGGAGCTCCTGGACCCATAATTGGAACCATTTGGGTTAAAGTTGGACCTACAGCAGGACTTCCATTAGGTAAGGTAGTTCTTGCTGTAATATTTCTTACTCGATAACTAGGAGTAATTCTCTTTATTGGACTTGTAGCATTCAATGGATCGCTATATCCATAAGCTCCATAAATAGGAAACCCATCGGCTGCAAAACCAATAAGTGGTCCGTGTGTGGCAGCATTTGGAACATAAAGTCCATCAGCTAAATATATATTACAGATTGAGGATGAAGGTAATGTTTCTACATTAAATGCTGATGGATTTTGATGGTGATGATAATCTGAAGTCATTGGACCAGGATGACCGTGAGCACAATCAAAACCAATATTTTCGAAGTAAACTGCATTAGAATGCCATTGATTTAAATTGTTATAAGACCCCCCATCTCCTGCAGTGTAGGCAACACTCCCATTAATAAAAACTGCGACTGCACCCATACCAACTAACGTATTGGTTATAGCTACTGTAGGATTTAAAGGTAATTTAATAATATAATTGTTATTTAATGCTGTTGAAACGGGACCAGTTGCAAATGGACCAGTTACAAAAGCTGGAACTCCAGTGGCTGTTACATAAACATAATTAGTAGAATATTGAACTTGCTGAACATTGGCATCAATATTAGTATTTATTGGGGTTGAATTTCCAGTGAGATAATATCGCCCTTTCGTGTTATTGGTGTTTTGTAACCAAGAAGTAATTGCTGGATTAGTTTGAGCAAAGGTATCAATACTTGCGCTTAACATCAATAAAATTAATTTTGATTTCATATACTAAAGCTTTATCTAATTTATTACTGGCAAATGTACATTCAGAGGGAAAGCATAAAAAATAAAAATCGGTTGAGCTGTAGAAAATTAGTATTGAATTGTATTAATAAAAGAAAAGTCATGTATCCCCTCCTTCTCCGCAGATAAATACCAAATGGCCATGCAAGCGTACGGCCTTTTTTTTGGCTCATCGTTTCGTGCTGAGCCTGCCTCCCGCTCATCTAAGAATACGAAGGGCCAAAAAAACAAGACGCGATAGCAGCTTGATTTTGCATTTTGAACTGGGAAGGACAGGGAATTGCATAGCGCTATTTTCCGAACAGCGCAAAGAAAAGTGCGGGTGCTCAATTATGCAGATAGATCATATTAAGTGAGACAATTTTGTCAATGCCGAAGAACCATGGTCATAAAACAGGTCCTAGATTGCTGACCCATGCACATGTAAAAGTTTAGGTAGATGAGTTTGGGGAGCCTTGATTTTTTTTAAGTTTTCGAGCTTGGCAAAGGTGGCGATTTTCACAATCTCGGTTTAACCGAGATTGATGCGGAGAATCAAACTAGAACTAAGCACAAAACTGACTTTGAAACACGAAAACCCCGACTTTTGGGAAGGTGCTGTTAATCGCTGGTCTTGTCCGTTCGCTATTTCTATTTACACTACTGTCGAAATTTTCCATTTATTATTTTTGTCAGTTCATTACCCAATTTCTTTGCGTTGTCTGCATTTGCCTTGTCCATTTGAAATTTCAATATTGGAGTTTCAATATTATGATCTTGAAGAAAATGAGTAACAATAATGAAGTCAGAGCCTAATGACCCTACACGTCTAATTTTCATTACTTCCGTTTTCATTTTTACTTTCAGGTTGGTATTCAAAGGAATTGTAGTTCGTTTCAGATTGTGTCGAAACATAACTATCTGATTTTTGATTTGAAGCCCATCGCAAACTTGTTTTATTAATGTCAATATTGAGAAAACCACTAATAAAAGTCCTAATATAATTCCTACAATTTTTGTTGTTGAGTCGGATGTCTTAATGAATGGAGCAATGATTAGAAATAGTCCACCAAATAAGAAGAAAACAACGCCTAAATTTGACTTATCTCCTAAACGCAATTTGTGCTTTATTTCCAGGGTTTTGTCGTCTGCTAAAATTGTCAAGCACGCTTGGTTCGAAATCTTTTGTATGTCATCATTAATTATTGTCAAGGTTTGTGTCGTTTTGTTATGGTCGTCGAAACTTGCCACTAAGTCAGATAAATGCTATTGTATTATTGCTTAACTTCTGATGAGTAGAAAAATTGTCTACAAAGGTTTTGAATAAAATGTCCATCCTTACATGTCTATTTGGGTCTTGAAGCTCTTTTATTTGCTCTCTGTGTGCTTTTTCAGTTGTTTTTCCAATTATTTCCGCCGGATATTCAGCTAAATCAACATTTCTACAATAATTGATTGAATCAATTCCGAATGGCCATTTTCAAGAGGATTGTAATAGGTAAATAAAAACTTGGTTTGCTCATAAAGGATAAATTATTTTAATGTGTAGTAAAGCCATTTATTTATAAAAAATTGATTAGTAGGAAAGATATAAATTATTTTTTAATGTACTGACATTGTCATTTTTCTTAACTCTTAAGTCAAATAATTTCGGCACCTTACACTAAAACGGAAAATATGTTCAAAAAATTTACCACAACCGATAAGTTGTTATTTGTTTCAGCTATTTTATCACTCCTTTTCTCTGAATTCCTCTATTTTAAAGGTAACAAAGAAGATGGGAGTTTCATTGGATTATGGGTTCCCTCAATACTAGCTTTTGGTATCTACCTCAAATTAATTAATACTACAAAAAATGACTGAAATCATACCGTATTTTGCCGGCTTAATCACTTTGCTTTTTGGAATAGGTTTCGCCTTGGCTTTGCGGCAAACAGAGAAAAAAGATAAATAGAATTTTCTCTGAATAATAGGCTCCTATCTTTTAAAAAGATTCTCTTTTCACCAAAAGTGAAGACCTCTTCATCTCTTGTGATTACATACAATCAATTAGGATAAATATAGTAGCAGTTACCACTGAACAGATTCCCTCGATCTCCGAGGAAAAATAAAAAAAGGCTTTGAGTGACGCTCAAAGCCTTTTTGTTTTCGCAAAATAGCTCTCCTGTTATCAGTGAATAGATGAAAACAATAACTACTGCGCCTGAGCACTTTGCTTTTAACTTGCGCCTCAGCTAGACTTGTCAATAATTTGGTTTTTTAGCGCGTTTCTTTTTTAGACAACCGTGCATAAAACTCAGCAGTGGTTCATCATTGTTCCGCCATTTCCCCAATTACAAAAAGAAAACTGTGAGGACTATACCAAGCTGTAAAAAACGGTGAAACGGACTCCCCAAAACCACTTGAACTTGAGGCCCTTTACCGGCATAATTTACCATCTGAAAACGGAGCAAAAAGTGTAACTTTGAGCTAGGATGCTTACTCACTTTTCAAGTCAAAAACACCCCTTAGCTTTAGGCGGTCTATTTGTGGCGGCGCAGGGGAGTGAATATAGCCGTCTCCATTTATTATGGTAAAGACTTTCTTGAAAGCACGCTGGGAAAACCTCATCATGGCCAACTACACAATTGATACGGAGGCGCTTCTACCTTTCCTACCCGCGGGAGTGGAGATAGATCTCTACGATGGCAAAGCCTACGTGAGTCTGGTGGGATTCATTTTTAAGCGCAGTAGAATCTTCCATGTTCCCATTCCGCTGATGGGCACCTTTGAGGAGGTCAATTTGCGGTTTTACGTCAAGCGGAAGGTTGGTGACACCTATCGAAGAGGCGTCGTTTTTATCAACGAAACTGTACCCTACAGGCCAGTTGCCTGGTTGGCAAATAAACTATACAAAGAACATTATATCACCATCCCTACAAAGCATGATCTAGTTTTGGATCAATCGAGCAAGTCTATCCAATACGAATGGAAAGTCGGAGAGAGCTGGAATCATATAAAAGTCAAAGCGACAAGGAATTCGCGGGAAATGGAGCGGGGCAGTTTGGAAGAGTTTATTTTCGAACATTATTATGGGTATACCAAAATCTCAGAAAGCGTATCGCAAGAGTATAAAATTAATCACCCAAGATGGCTGGTTAACGATGTCAATGAAAACTCTGTCAACTGCGATTTTTCCCAAATGTATGGACCTCCCTTTAGCGATTTAAATAACAAAAACCCAGTTTCCGTGATTACTGCCGAAGGTTCGAATATTAGTGTTGATTGGAAGCGACAGTCATTTTGATTTTATATGGAACCACTACCTGATACCTCAATAGCCAAGCCAATCTGTAGCATCTGCGGCAGTGAAGATCATCGTTTTTACATTAAAACGAACGCGATGATGCACGATCAAAATACAGAAAGCTATGTCTTCAATTATTGCCAACACTGCGAATCGATATTTCTCACGAATCCCGTTCCTGAAAATCAACTCGAGCGGTATTACACCAATGCCTATCTGCCCTACAGAGGAGAAAAAGCTTGGGGTAAATATTCCAATTTTGTAATCTGGGATGATCGAAAGTTAAACGCACGTAGGGTCAAGATGGCCCTTCAGCATTTGAATCTGAATGCCAAGGTAGATGCATTGGATATTGGCTGTGGTAAGCCGGATTTTTTAGCACAGTTGGCTGAAAATAGAGAAGTTCGGACAACAGGTATTGATTTTACCTCGGCTCAGTGGGAAGATCCAAACTATAAAAATCTCACCCTCCTTGAAGGCGATTGGCGGACGATTGAATTAAACAAACAGTTTGATCTGATTTCAGCTTGGCACTATTTTGAGCACGATTATAATTTGAATCAGACGGTAAAAAAGTGTCATCAACTTTTGAAACCAAATGGTATACTGCTGATTGAGGTCCCAATGTATCAGGGTCTCCTCCAAAAATTACAAAAAAATCATTGGCAGGGTTGGCATTCGCCACGACATATTAGTCTGTTCAGTTTCAAAAGTTGGAAAATGCTCTTTCCGGAAACTGAATGGGAAATTATCAAACATCGCAAATACGGCACCATGTCGGCCTTCACGCTCTGGTGGTTAGGTCGTCAAGAAAAGAAAAATAGTAATTGGAGTGGATCAATGGAGCGGTACTTTTGGGATTTAGTCTTATGGAAGGTTTTACTCATGCCTTTATTTACATTAGAACGGATGATTCCTATGGGTATTCAAACCATTGTCCTAAGAAAAAAATAGTTAGCATGGAGAAACAAATTACAAGCGTTACCATTTTTAAATCGAAGTCCCTTGCCGCTAACTTTTGGGCCTTTCAGCAGGTTCCCCTTGCTGTGTGTAGATTGCAAAAGGTGCCTGGTTTAACTTTTTTTAAATCGATGGGGTCTGGGGGAGGTAAGGGATTTGATTTCATGCCAAGTTTTAGCACCTATGCATGGTTGCTTGTTTGGGAGTCTCAACAGCATGCAGATGACTTTTATTTCAATAATCCCTATTTTCTGAAGTACCAAAAAAAGTGCGCTTCGGTACAAACACTCTACCTTAAGAACCTCGTGTCTCACGGTAAATGGTCCGGTATCAGCCCGTTTCGCCAAGGTGCAACTCTGGATGATGCAAGTAAAATTGTGGTCTTAACCAGGGCACGCATCAAATTGCGGCGCTTATGGCAATTTTGGAGTAAAGTGGGAAGAACGGCCAACGAACTTTATAAATTCGATGAATTAGAATTTGCTATTGGCATTGGCGAATTACCTTTCATCCAGCAAGCGACGATTAGTGTTTGGAAGAATTTCGAAGCCATGAAGCGCTACGCTTATGCCGATGATACGCATAAAAACGTTATCAAACTGACCCAAAAGTATAAATGGTATAGTGAAGAACTTTTTGCGCGCTTTGTGCTTATTTCAACAGAAAATCACTCCGCTAGCCAACAGCAACCGGGTTCTAATTCTGATAGCAGAAGACTTTAAGTACATTTAGAATATGCGTGATGTCCTGGAAGTAAGGCTTTATCTATAGGGGACTGAACAGACTTTTGTTGTGCCGTCAAAGGGAATAAAAAACAGCTCGCTGAGCCCCACAAAACTGATGCTCTCAGAGGCTAGCATACGAGGCGATTGCCCTCAGGAAAAATAATTCCGATAGAACTTATTCATCGCTACCACGTGTGGAAAACTAATACAGGAAATAAAAACAAAAAAAAGAGTAAACCAGTTTTCCTTGTACTCCAGAAGGACATGATTGTGCGCAAAATAAATCACTGCAAAAAAAATCAGTGCTGCCAAGGTGAAGGGCAGCGCTTTTAAATAGAGGGCAGAGCTGCTGGTCTTCATACCCTTAGTAAGATGTCGCCACCCATTAAGACTATGCTGCCCAATAAAATACAAACCAAAAGCGGTGATTAGCGGAAGACCAATACCGCCGGCTAACATGAGCACACTTAAAAGCATGGCGCTGCGCCTCTCCGCGACTGTCCAAGCGAGCGCAAAAGCCACCAATAGATAACAGATTGCCGTTGCTTGAGGCGCAGTAAATGGTATCGGACTAATAGAAAGGAAGCTGATCACGTGATTGACCTCCGCTGCATGCCCGAAAAGAATAATACCCAACAAAACAATCCCCCAAACAAAATCTTTAAGTGGACTTTTTCGTCGCGGCTGCCAGGCCTGCATATCCGTCTCCCCAAAGTGCCAGGAAGAATAACAAATAAAAAAAATAACTGCAAGTGTGGGTAGCACAAGCCAAAGAATATAATTGAAAAATGCGAGGGCAAGATACTTCAAAACAAATTTAAAAGTGACGCGGGCATCAATCCTCCCGGAGTCCAACAAATAATCAACTGCACCATGCGGCAGGCCAATAAGGAGTATACCTGCAACAAAAAGGAGCTTCTGTCCCAGATCAAAATAAAACACGGAGGTGTTTTGCAAAATGAGTAACAGAAGTGTAATTAACAATAATGAGAAAGGGGCTCTTATACTTTGAACAACTTCCTTCCCTGATGGCCCATTTTGAGCTGGAGAGGAAGTCGTAGGTAATGTTCCTAAAAAAGAAGGATCTGAGGGAATCGGCGCCTGCAGTGTTTCTTTTGTCTTCCTGAAAATGCGAACTATTAGCGAATCTGAGAATTGTTCGGCAGGTACAACTTTTTTTGGGAAAGAAGGGCCTTTACCTGAATTCATCTTGATTCTGAGCTAGATTAAGAAATAATAAAATGAAGCTACTAAATGAGGGGAAGTTTCTTAGATTTTACTAATAAAAAAACGGGCAGAGCTTCTTTCGAATGAAAAAGAATCTCTGCCCGTTCTCAAGGGTGAAAATTAGTCTTCGTTTCTGCTTAATGCATAGATAACCAAACCGAAACCGATTTTGTTGATAGCATCTGCAATGTTATAGACAATGTCCATAGCATGTGAAGCAGCAGCAGGATCAGCAACTAACTGAACTCCAAAAAGTCCACCTGGTGTTCCAAGGATGTATCCAAGTGGATAAATTGCCCAACCTACCAATACAAACCAGCCTAACACACGTGTTGCTTTTGCAACTTGTGGTCCTGCAGTTTGAGATAGTTTCGCAACTTCTCCAAACCAAACTAAATAAGCTATGTAGAAATACGCAGCACCGGAAAGCACGCCCCAAAGGACACTGCTGTCGCGATCGATGGTTTCCCCAAAGTACCCAGTAACCAACATCACTAAAGATGCTACAATCAATTTCCATAATAGACCGATTTTTGCACCCGCTTTTTTTGTGATCAAATAGAATTCAACACACATTAAAGGCACAGTGAGAATCCAATCCACATATCTGAAAAACGTTGGTGAATCACCAGTTTCCAGATTGTAACTCCGCATGTAGTAATAGTGCACAGCAGCAATAAATGTGATGAGTCCCGAAACCAAAACAGACGTCCGCCATTTCTTGGAGGTGTTGTTTAGTTCAAAAAAGAAAAAGACAGAGGCTGCCATCATGGCCATTGTTCCGATAAAAAACGTGAAAGCCACGTAATTATCACTTGCAATTTTTAAATGTTCCATATTACTTTTTTTTTACTCCCTACTCTTATGGATTTTCAGATGCTCCCCGTTTGAATGGTTTCTGGACTCCATCATTCTCTTGATAACTTTACAGAATTAAGCCGAACATCGTTCTAATTAGCTTGCTCCCGTTTACAAGAAACAAAAAAAAATGCGAATTGTTTTTATTCCCTGCTATTTTTCTTAATTTTTGTCAACAAAGTATAAAACATTGATTTTCAATGTGTTTTTTTTAAAAAAGCCCACATAAATACTCAGAAGTAATGCTGATTTGTTAAAATTCAAATCGTGTATCAGGGCTTAACCGGAGGTACTTTTGTGAATTAATCTTTTTTATTTGCGGAAAAGGATTTCAAATTTATTAAAGAGATGATCTTCTTAAAATTGTTCTCATCTGTGCCCAGGCACAATTTCTTACTAAACAAAAAAGTATTGCTATTGAAAAAGTACCAAAAAAAAATGCGCGGCGACAGCGCCACGCATTTTTAAAAAACTTTATTCTAGGGATCCGAATCTTGGACCACGGGAAAAACTTTTTACTTAATCTTTAATCACTGAAGTCTTGTAGACCACTGCATTATTCTGAAGAACATAGATAAAGTAAAGCCCTTTATCGAATGCACTAAGATCCATTCTGTTTTTGGTTTCAGCTTTTACTTTCAGGATTTCCTGACCAAAAACATTCACCACGTGAATCTCTGCCGCATCTGTCGCCGGCATCTCCATCACAAACACACCGTTGTTCGGATTAGGATAAATGCGTGTCAGCATTCCGATACTTTGTTTATTCAGTGAGAGACACTCTGAAACTACTAAACTCAAACTGTCCCTACTCACACAACTATTTGAACCGGTACCAATCACACTGTACATTGCGGTAACAGTGGGGCTGACCGTGATACTGCTGCTAGTGGCAGCTGTATTCCAAGTATAGGTATTTGCACCAGTCACAGTAATCGTTCTTTCTTCGCCAAGACAAATAGTAGTGGAATTAAGACTCAAACTCAGCGTCGGTAAAGCATCCACTGCAATAGAGGTCTGTGTCGTATCTGAACAACCTATACCAATTGCACCAACTAAGGTATACAAGGTGGTGGTAGAAGGCTGAACAACCACCAAACTGCTGGTAGAACCTGTGCTCCAGGTATAAGTGTTTGCGCCGCTGGCAGTCAATGTTAAGGAGTCACCAAAACACACCACCGAATCGCCGCTAATAACTACTGTCGGGAAAGCAACAATTGTGACGTCGTTTACTGCCATTGCTTTACAACCGGCAGTACTTGTTCCTGTTACAGAATAACTGGTGTTGACTGTCGGTGTAACGGCTACACTGCTACTAGCGGAACCATTGCTCCAACTGTAGGTCGCAGCTCCCGAAACCGATAGATTTAATACATTCCCGTTACAAACATAATTGCCACCGGTGACTGTTAAACTAGGGATTGCATTAACAACAATCGAATCTTTATACAGTTTAGCGCAACCTGCACTTGATGTGCCCACGACACTATAGCTGTAGTTACCAGCGCTCAGCGTCGGTGTAACAACCACCACGCTTCCGGTGCTGCCGTTGCTCCAGCTATAGGTTGATGCGCCAACAGCGCTAATGGTACTCGTATTTCCAGCGCAAATAGCGGCTGTTCCGCTTACGACGATCACGGGACGACTGTTTACAGTCACCGTGCGGTTACTGGCAGCGGTACAACCATTTGTATTGGTTCCTGCCACACTGTAAGTGCTTGTTGTCGATGGATTCACCGCTAGTGTATTTGTAGTTGCATTTGTATTCCAGGTATAAGTTGCTGCGCCAGTGACGGAAAGTAGGGTCGTATCGCCAGCACAAATAACGTTGTTACCAGAGAGATTAATTACCGGTAAGCTAAAAACTGTCACAGTCGCCGTTTTTGTATCACTACAGCCGGTACTGAAGGTTCCGGTCACACTGTAGCTAGCTGTTGTGGTCGGACTCAACGCAACGGATGCCGAAGTTGAACCACTTGTCCAGCTATAATTGGTTGCGCCTGACACGGTAAGACTTGCAGATCTGCCAACACAAATTGATGTGCTGCCAGTTATTGTAACGGTAGGATTCTGATTAACTGCCACTGTAAAAATAGCGGTGTTTGAACAGGTACCACTTGCCCCTAAGACACTAAAGGTGGTGGTGGTGGTAATGGTCGGTGCAATTGTTGCGGTGGTCGCACCTGTATTCCAAGTATAAGTCACCCCTCCGAGTCCACTTAAGTTTGCCGCTTGTCCGTTACAAACTGCAGTTGGACCTGCAACGCTAATAGATAAAGAAGCCTGCACGGTCACCAATTGTGTGGTCGTTGTGCTGCAACCCAATAATGAAACTCCTGTCACAGTATAACTCGTATTAACTGCAGGTGATGCAACGATGGAAGAGCTGGTTGAACCCGTGTTCCATGAATAAGTAGCAGCTCCACTCGCTGTTAAGCTAGCAGATTGTCCCGTACAAATTCCAGATGCGCCGGTAATTGTCAAAGAAGGGTTTGGATTGACTGTCACAGCAAAAGTCGCCGTGTTTCCTGAGCAACCAAATGCACTCCGCCCATTTAAGCTGTAGGTTGTCGTTGATACTGGCGTCACGCTCAGTGTTGTCGCATTTGAACCGGTATTCCAAGTATAAGTGGTTGCACCAGCAGCAGTCAGGTTAATGCCTGAGCCTGCACAAAGTGCATTGGTCCCTGTAATACTAACGACAGGAAGTGTATAAACAGTCACAGCAAATGTTGCGGTATTACCTGCACATCCAGCAGGACTGATTCCTGTCACTGCATAGGTGGTATTATTTGTTGGTGAAACTGACAAAGTAGAGGTCGTCGCCGTAGTATTCCAAGTGTAACTGCTAGCACCTGTCGCCGTTAAACTTACTGAGCCTCCTGTACATAATGTATTGGTTCCAGTGACATTCAGCACCGCCAAAGTGTTCACTGTAACCGCGCTATTTGCGACGTTCTGGGATACACAGCCAGCAGTACTTGTTCCTGAAACGGAATAAGTAGTATTGACTGCGGGACTCACAGCAGCAGCGCCACCTTGAAACGTATAGGTACTTGCTCCGCTTGGAAGGATGGTGAATGTTTGGCCTGCACAGATAGAACCGCTGTTCACCGTAATCGTTGGATTAGCATTCACCACAACACTGCTTGTCGCGGAAAGTGGTGATAAGCATCCAGCAGCACTTGTACCGATGACCGTATAATTTGAATTGCTCGTTGGACTTACAGTCGTATTTCCTCCTTGAACCGTATAAGTGAGTGCTCCGTTCGGAGTGATAACAAAGGCTTGGCCTGCACAAATGGAACCGCTGTTCACCGCAATCACGGGATTAGGATTCACAGTCACGTTACTGGTGGCGGCTAATTGTGATACACAGCCTGCTGTACTTGTTCCTGCAACTGTATAAGAAGCATTACTAGTAGGACTCACATTGGCGTTCCCGCCCTGAATCGTATAGGTTGAGGCGCCAGCTGGAATAATACTGAAGGATTGTCCCGCACAAATAGCACCGCTGTTTACTGTAATCACTGGATTCGCGTTCACAGTCACATTACTGGTGGCGGCTAATTGGGATACACAACCTGCACTACTTGTTCCCATAACAGTATAATTCGCATTGGCAGCTGGACTCACAGTGGTATTTCCTCCCTGAACCGTATAGGTGCTCGCTCCGTTCGGATTGATAGCAAAAGTTTGGCCTGCACAGATAGAACCGCTGTTCACCGTAATCGTTGGATTGGCATTCACCACAACAC
>CALPON020000054.1 GCA_943325195.2 Sphingobacterium thalpophilum
ATAAGCCTTTTCTCCTTTTCGGCCGCCCAAACACCTTCTCCAGCGCCAGTCTAACCTAATCATTCAAATCATCTACTCAAAAAACGGGAGGGCAAAGATACTAACTCTTTATCGCTTCAACAAATTATTTAGCGTGTTTTTGAACTTTTTTTCCTTTTGCCTTGAATGCCAGCGCTATCCTGCTTCTTTATTCTTTTTAACTGGTCCGGTTTTATCTTATCTTCTCTCTAAAACACCTGTCCTTTGGGCATTTTACAATTATCACCGACTTGCTAACAGCTATCCCTGTAAGAAAAAGCAGGCAAATTCTGCCCTCATGGACTTTTTAAGTATCTTTATGCTTTATAAAACATGGAATATAACACACAGTTAGACCGACTCATCATTCCCGAATACGGACGTAATATCCAGGGCATGATCAAATACTGCTGCACGATCGAGAGCCGTGAAGAGAGAAACATGTGCGCCCGTGCGATTATTCAGGTAATGGGGCAAATCAATCCGCCCCTGCGCGATCAGGCTGATTATACGCATAAATTATGGGATCACCTTTTTATCATTTCTCAGTTTCAACTGGATGTCGATAGTCCGTATCCCCTGCCAAATCCACAAACGTTTAATGAAAAACCAAAAGTGCTGGACTACCCTAAAGGACGTATCCGCTTCAAACACTATGGAAAAACCATTGAAGAAATTATCAAGAAAGCACGTGCCATGCCCCAGGGTGGCGAGCGGAATGAATTGACCCGCCAAATTGCCAACCAGTTAAAAAAATCATATTTCAACTGGAATAAAGATACAATAACAGACGAAGTCATCCTGAAAAATCTTGCCGAACTTTCCAATGGGGAACTCAAAGTAGAAGGTGTGCCCCTAAGCTCGCACTCTGAATTGCGTGGCAAGGAAGGTGGACCGAGTAACAGCAGCACTAGCAGTAATCCGAATAACAAAAAATTCTTTCACAAGAATAATAAGCACAAAAACAATCATCAGAAACATAAAAATAGAAAATTCTAAATCAATCTTATGGCAATTTTCGAAGTACAGGGGGGGCGTAAACTAAAAGGTGACATTCATCCGCAAGGCGCTAAAAATGAGGCGCTCCAGGTCATCTGTACCGTTTTACTGACGAGTGAAAAAGTAACAATCAGTAACATTCCAAATATTGTGGATGTTATGAAGCTGATTGAACTTCTTGCGGAATTGGGCGTGAAGGTTGAAAAAACGGGACATGAACAATATACTTTTCAAGCGGATAATGTGAACGTGGATTACCTCGTTTCGCCTGAATTCAAAAAGAAAGGTGGCAGTCTGCGTGGTAGTATGATGATTGTGGGTCCCATGCTGACGCGTTTTGGGAAGGCCTACATGGCAAAACCAGGGGGTGATAAAATCGGCAGAAGAAGAGTAGATACACACTTCATGGGCTTTGAGGCGCTTGGTGCCAAATTCACCTACCATGAAGAGAAAGAAACATTTGAGGTCGAAGGCAAAAATCTGAAAGGCGCCTATATGCTTCTGGACGAAGCATCGGTGACGGGGACTGCTAATATTGTGATGGCCGCTACGCTCGCTGAAGGGGTAACCACCATCTACAACGCTGCCTGTGAACCTTATCTGCAACAGCTTTGCAAAATGCTCAACCGCATGGGCGCAAAGGTTTCAGGAATAGGCTCCAATCTATTAAGTATTGAGGGTGTTAAATCACTGCATGGCACAGAGCACCGTCTGCTCCCGGATATGATTGAAATCGGCTCCTTCATTGGTATGGCTGCAATGACGCAATCTGAAATCACGATTAAAAACGTGAGTTACGAAAATCTTGGTATTATACCCACGATTTTCGGACGACTGGGTGTTCAAACGGAACGTCGCGGCGATGATCTTTTTATTCCTGAACAAGAACATTATGAGCTGGATACCTTTATTGATGGCTCCATCCTCACTGTAAGCGATGCAATCTGGCCTGGTTTTACTCCCGATCTAATCAGTATTGCCTTGGTTACCGCTATTCAGGCGCGCGGAAATGTGCTTATTCATCAAAAAATGTTTGAGAGTCGTTTGTTTTTTGTGGATAAACTTATTGATATGGGTGCTAAAATCATTCTCTGCGATCCCCACCGCGCTACCGTGATGGGTCTCGATAGAAAAGTACAATTAAAAGCAATCTCCATGGCAAGTCCCGATATTCGCGCAGGTGTTGCACTCCTTATTGCCGCCATGAGTGCCAAAGGTAAGAGCACCATCTTTAATATTAATCAAATTGACAGGGGTTATCAAAATATCGACGGGCGACTGAATGCCATTGGCGCAGAAATTGTGCGAAAAGAACAAAAATGAAAATTAAATCCATCATCCTCGCCAGTTGTTTGCTGCTGATTTTTTTAGCTGCATTTAAAAGTCAATCTGTTGCCACTACTGGGCCTGCTGCTGAGCCAGTGGTTGGCCTTAATCTGGGAAATGTTGCTCCGGAAATTGAGCAGCCGAATCCTCAGGGAAAGACGGTCGCCTTGTCCTCGCTGCGTGGAAAGTTGGTTTTAATTGACTTTTGGGCCAGCTGGTGCGGACCCTGCCGCCATGAAAACCCCGTTGTTAGAGCGGCATATGACAAGTTTAAGGATCAAAACTTCGGTCAAGCTCTCGGATTTACCGTCTATAGTGTCTCATTGGATGTAAACCCACAGGCTTGGCTGGCTGCAATAGCAACAGACGGTCTGGTCTGGGAAAGTCATGTAAGTGATTTACAAGGCTGGAACAGCGCCCCCGCTGCGCTTTATGGCGTAACTGGTATTCCCGTTAACTATCTGGTCAACGAGCGCGGCATTATAATCAGCAAGAACCTTCGGGGCAATGATTTGCTTGATTTCCTCGAGAAGCTATCCAAAAAATAAGTCCCTTTTTTTCAAAGCTCTTTCAGGTGGTAACACCCTTCCGTTTTTTGGAGTGACCTTCTATTTTCTTTGATGGGGGCAGGTGGACTGACAAATTAACCCGAAACAAATTATGGCAAAATTATTGAATACTATTTATAAGTAAGAACGCATTATTGAACTTAAGTCATGCAAAATCAGGAAGATAAAACAAATACAGAGGGACCGGACCCGATAGAAAACGGACAGGAAACTGACAATACGGCTGATGATCAGTCCCAAACTGACGAAAAGGAAGTTGCAGAATCCGAGACTGCAGAGGCTAAGATTGCAGAGTTGAATGACAAATACCTCCGCCTCTACTCTGAGTTTGACAATTACCGGAAGCGCACGCTTAAGGAACGCTCGGAATTAATTAAGACAGCAAGTGAAGAGGTTATTAAGGCGACCCTCCCGGTTCTAGATGATTTGGAACGCGCAGTGAAAGCCAATGAGGCTGTAGAGGACGCGGCGATAATAAGGGAAGGACTCGGGCTGATAGCGAATAAATTAAAGAATACCTTACAACAAAAAGGCTTGACGGCTTTTGAGAGTAAGGGTCAGACCTTTGATCCCGATTTGATGGAAGCAATTACGCATATTCCTGCATCCACGGCGGAAGAGAAAGGAACGGTCGTAGATGAAATTGAAAAAGGCTACAAGCTGGGAGAAAAAGTTATCCGCTTTGCCAAAGTAGTGGTGGGACAATAAAAGGTGCCTTTCAAAACACAAAGAAAAAAACATGTCGAAGAGAGATTATTACGAGGTACTTGGCGTTTCAAAAAATGCCGGAGAAGATGAAATAAAAAAGGCTTACCGAAAACTGGCGATTAAATATCATCCCGATAAAAATCCAGATGATAAAGCAGCCGAGGATAAATTTAAGGAAGCAGCCGAGGCGTATGAGATTCTCAGCAATGCTGAAAAACGTCAGCGTTTCGATCAGTTTGGTCATGCAGGCGTAGGTGGATCTGCCGGTGGTGGTTTTGGTGGCATGAACATGGATGACATCTTCAGTCAATTCGGTGATATATTCGGCGGCGCATTTGGTGGTTTTGGTGGCGGTGGTGCTCAGCGCGGTCGCCGCGTAAACCGTGGTACGAATTTGCGCGTGAAAGTAAAACTGGCTCTGAAGGACATTGCCAATGGCGTAGAGAAAAAAATCAAGGTCAATAAACAGGTAAGTTGTAAGACCTGTGCCGGAAGTGGTGCCAAAAACGGAAACTATGATACTTGCCGGCAATGCAACGGCAGCGGTGTCATTACTCGCGTCCAACAAACTATATTGGGAGCAATGCAGACTCAGAGTACCTGCTCGGCCTGTAATGGAGAGGGACGGATTATTCGTGATAAATGCGTTAGCTGCCATGGCGATGGCGTGGTGCGTGAAGAAGAAGTTATTAGTATTAATATTCCTGCAGGAGTAGCAGAGGGTATGCAACTCAGCATGCAGGGTAAGGGCAATGCCGCCCCGCGTGGTGGTATTAACGGCGATTTACTGATTGTTGTTGAAGAAGAGGAGCATCCGGAATTAAAGCGAGAAGGTAATCACGTGCTTTATTCCCTAAATGTGAGTTTTCCTGATGCGGCGCTCGGCATAACGGTGGAAATACCAACCATAGAAGCAAAAGCAAAAATAAAGATTGAGCCGGGTACACAAAGCGGAAAAGTTCTTCGTCTTAAAGGCAAGGGTTTGCCGGACGTGAACTCCTACGGCCGAGGAGACCAGCTTGTAGAAATTAGCATCTTCACTCCCACCCACTTAAGTGCAGAAGAGAAGAAACAATTAGAAGCCATGCGTGAATCCAAAAATTTCGAACCGAACCCAAGCAAGCGCGAAAAAGGCTTTTTTGACCGGATGAAAGAGTACTTCGATTAAAACATTTCTCACGAGAAATTAAAAAAGACCCGCAGCGGGTCTTTTTTTTCGATTTTCTTAATGACTAATTAAAGTCATGCGCCTCCCAAGTCCCCACTCTGCTGCTACCTCTCATTTACTACTCTGACAATCTAGAATTTTAAACGCCATCAAGCTGAGTAATCATGCGTTGCAATGCAGCGGTAATAAGCAGACTTTAAAAGAAGGAAGCGCAAACATTTACCAAAGAGCATTACGTCCAAGGTCTTATTCGCTACTCTATGCGAGTCCTCCGGTTTTATCTCTTATGCAGAACGGTCGTTCAATCGTCAATTCCAGCCTTGTCCCTGCTTAGCATGGAAGTCCGACGTTGACTGATAATCCTCGGAAAAAGTTGCTGTCCCTTGTTTTACTCGCAGTTAAGCCGAAATTAATTTCCGGCACAGCTCATCTATGCAAACGTTACTGAAGTCCAAAATGCTTAAGGTATGTCAAAAGAATTTTATTTTTTTCATACCCACTGTCCCTAATGCCTCCCTGAAGAACTTTATAGGAGTAAGGACAATTTTATAAGAACGAGCCGCGACAGACAGGCCGTAAGGGCCTGCGAACCAAAAAGCGGGTTCAAACAAGAAATGTGGCACGTGATTTTGATTGCGGCATTAAATACTAAAAAGGAAAAAATGAAAAAGATTAACAAATTTAACTTTGGAGTTGCACTGCTTTGCGCAGGACTAGCAATCGTTCCGGCATGTGGTAATGATGCAAAGCATGAAGATTCTAAGGAGCAGGCAAAGGAAATGAAACTCGGTGATTACAAAGATGACTCGAAGGATAACTGGCAAAATTTTAAGCGCGAAATTAACCACGATATGGATGAACTAACAAACGCCATTACTGATTTAATGACCACTAGTAAAAAATAAAAGCGGTAAAGCAAAAAAAGCCCGTCTCCTCTGGAAGACGGGCTTTTTAATTTCAATAAAATTTATTTAAGTGTTGCTACTTTTTTAGCAAGTTTTGACTTGATATTGGCAGCCTTATTCTTGTGAATAACACTTTTCTTAGCCAGCTTATCCAACATACTAGATACTTTTGGAAGTAAAGCTTCTGCCGCTTCTTTTGTTGTTGCCGTACGCAGACCTTTTACGGCTGTACGAGTAGTCTTAGCATAATAACGATTTTCAACACGTTTGGCGTCGTTAGAGCGGATGCGTTTGATAGATGATTTATGATTTGCCATTTTTTATTACTTTATAAACCTCAATTTGAGGAAGGCAAATATACGAATTCTTTTGAATACGCAAGTGTTAAAAAAAAATAAGTCAAAAATCCCGAATTCTCCTTATTTTGCTGACGTGAGGCTGGTTTTGCTACTGCTATTTCTTTTATTCATGGGGCCTTGGCAGGCTCAGGAGCGGCAGCCTCCCCTACCAGAGCGTAATCTGGTTCCTAACGGCTCATTCGAAAACTACCGTCGCAAATCCTCAAATGTCCGCCAAGCAGTCCCCTGGCAACAAATCGAAACTGTCGATTTCTACCAAAAACCGCTGGACAATGATACCACTATACAGAAAGGGGCTTATGCGGGCAATTGCTATGTAGGTTTTCGATTCCGCAAGAATTATAAAGAATTCTTGCAGGTTAAGCTCGCCGAACCGCTGCATCGGGGGACTATTTATACGTTCAGCATGCAACTAAGACTGGCTTTCTGGAGTAATGCCTCTCTGCTTTCATTTGGTGGTATTTTCACTAAAGGGGGTTATCGGGGTCCCAGAGACGCCATCCGTTCTCTGATTGTAGACACCATTTGCAATAATGAGAGCGGACTCTACAACCAATTTAAATGGATTAGGATTCAAGGCTATTATAAAGCGGACGGCGGTGAAAAATACCTCAGCATCGGAAATTTTTCACCGCTTGTCCAAAAGGACATGATTCGACTAAAACTCATCGGCTTGCGGCCCCGTGAAGCTTATTATTTTGTAGATGAGATTAAGCTGATCAAGGCCATTCAGTTTGAGGAAAAAATTGCGGTGGAACGCGTGGGTCCCGATTATTTTCAAAACTGGGCCGATTCCAGCCTAAGTGTCAAACCAGATATTCATGTCGGCGACAAAGTGCCACTCAATAACATCAGTTTTGTCAATGGTAAAACTTACCTCAGTCCCGAATCGTCCAATGAACTTAATAAACTTGCTGTTTGGCTGCTTCGCCACCCCGAAGCCGAAATTCAGATTAACGGACATAGCGATAATACTGGTCTGGCATTCCGCAACCAAAAGGTAAGTGAACTCCGCGCCAGAGCGGTTTTCGACTACCTAATTAGTAATGGGGTTCAGAATAAGATCTATTTCAGGGGCTTCGGCAGTTCGCGTCCCCTTAGCTCCAATGACACGCAAGAGGGCCGGTCACTTAACAGACGCGTTGAGTTTGAAATTATAAAGAATTAAGATTAGATTCGAAGAATAAACCCGCTACTATGAATGCTATTACAAAGGATGATCCGCAGATTATAAGAGCCTGGACGTTTTACGACTGGGCGAACAGTGTGTTTCCTCTGGTTATTACTTCCGCTATTTTTCCAAACTTTTACGATGCTGTGACAGCAACCAAGGATGCCTCGGGAAAAATTATTTCACATACCGTCAGTTTTTTTGGGCACTCTTTCGAAAACCAAAGTATCTACACTTTGGTCTATGCATTTGCGCTTCTTATTGTCGTTCTCATAGCCCCCGTGCTAAGTGGCGTAGCGGATTATCTAGGAAACAAGAAGAAGTTTCTGCAATTTTTTTGTTATCTCGGCTCGGTTTCTTGCATGTGTCTTTTCTTTTTTAGCAGTAAGCACCTCGAGTTAAGTTTTGTTCCCTTTATTACGGCTACCATTGGTTTCTGGGGTTCTCTGGTATATTACAATTCGTATCTACCCGAAATTGCCAGCAAAGAAAATCAGGATAAAGTTAGTGCGCGCGGCTTTGCACTGGGTTATTTTGGCAGCTCACTTCTACTAATTCTATGTCTAATCTCGATCATGGTACTTCATATTCCTGCCCGCTTCAGTTTTCTTTTTGTGGGCATCTGGTGGATACTGTTTGCGCAGATTACTTTCCGCCGCCTGCCCTCAGAATCAAATAGCACGACTGGGGCAGATAAGCAGCGCATCCTCTACAAAGGCTTCACGGAACTAAGGCAGGTATTCGCACAAATAAAAAAAATGCCGGTGCTGAAGCAGTTCTTAAGTGGTTACTTTTTTTATAATATGGGCGTGCAAACCGTCATGGTGGTTGCTGTGCTCTTCGCACGAAACGAAATTACATGGGCAGATGAACAGGCCAAAACCACATCACTCATCGTTAGCATTCTGATTATTCAATTTGTGGGCATAGCGGGCTCATTTATCTTCTCGAAACTGTCAGACCGCTATGGAAATATCAATGCCCTCATGATTGCGGTCTTTATCTGGATTTTTATTTGTGTATTTACCTATGCTGCGGTTTTTCTACCCTGGCAGTTTTACGTCGTGGCTTTTCTGGTCGGCTTTGTGATGGGGGGCATTCAATCACTTTCGCGCAGCACGTACAGCAAGTTGTTGCCTTCGACGGAAGACCACGCCAGCTTTTTTAGTTTTTACGATGTAATGGAAAAAATGGGCATGATTATCGGAACCGTCATCTTCTCAGTTATTGGTGAGGTACTAAAAGGCATGCGTCCCTCCATTCTATCACTCATTATTTATTTTATTATCGGCTTTTTTATCCTGCTAACACTCCGGAAAAAGATAGCCTGAGCAAAGTGCTAAGCATTTAATAAATGAAGGTTTTTCTGTTTTTTTTTATTCTGATTTCCACAAACTTTGTTGCGCAGTTAGACTATGCGCCTGAGATTTCACTCGGCAACATTGCAGAAGCATCAGAACTGAGAGGGTCTGTGGTTCTTAAAAATTCAGGCCTTACAAAAATTTATTTGCTTCGTGCAGATGCCGAAACAGGCGTTCAGATTTACACCTCTCGAAAGACTTTAAACCCCGGTGATACCGCTCTTTTAAATATCTGGTTTGTGCCGGACAAAGCGGGAAGATTCGATAAAAAAATAGCGCTTGTCACCAGTCACCGCCCCGAACCCTCTGTGATCCGCCTGAGTGGAAATTTACTGAAATTCCGTCCCGACGACCGAACGGCCTGCTTTTATTTTGGTGAAAAACGAAGCCCAAGGGCAATTGCGGTAGCCTCCCTCAGTCCTGCACCTGCAGCGCCTAGTCCCCCTGACCTCAGCAATAAATTGCCTGAACGTTCTTCTCAATCACCTTCAGTTAGCGCTTCTCCGAACCAGCGTTCGGTTCCCACTGCAACGCAGACCATCGTTCCCAGTGACACTTCTGCTTTACCCCTTGCGCAATACAGACCTAACAATCTTATTTTTTTGGTGGACGTGAGCGGTAGTATGAAAGACTCACTGAAATTACCTTTGATGAAACTGGCGCTGCATACTTTAATCGATCAACTGCGGCCGGTAGATAAAATCACCTTCGTTACGTATGCCGATACAGTGAAAGTCCTCGCGGAAGCAGATGGTCCCCAGCTCGCAGTGGACTTGCACCAAGTAGTGAATCATTTGAAGGCAAAGGGGATGACGAAAGGAAAAAAAGCGATTTTGTTTAGTCAGCAATTAGCGCAGAAGCATTTTATTGAGGGTGGAAATAATCAGATTATCATTGCAACCGATGGGCAGTTTCGTTTTGAAAAAGAAGATCAGAAGCTCTGGAATGATCGGCAGGGAAACAAACCCGTTGTAATCAGCACACTGGCTTTTGGTGGGGATAAGGACGCCATGCACAACTTAAAAAGCCTGGCGCGAAAAGGTAAAGGGAACTTTGTTCAGATCCGATCGAAACAGGACAGTCGCGAAAAACTTCTGGAGGAAATAAAGCAGCAAAGCCGCAAAGAAGAACGTTAAGGTTTGCTAATCGCGATTTGGAAAACCAGAGTCTTTTGTATATTTGATAGATGCCGTTAGCAAAAATAATTCTCTGCTGTAGTTTTTTATTCAGTGTGAGTCTGGTAAGTTGTCAGAATCCTGAATCAAAAAAGAGTACAAACCTGAGCGCAAAAAATAAAATGGGAACAATCGTGAATAAGACAGAAGAAGAATGGAAAAAGGAATTAAGTCCGGAGCAGTATCGGATTCTCCGAGAGAAAGGCACGGAATCTCCGGGTTCGGGAGAGTATAACAAGCACTTCGAAAAAGGATTCTACATCTGCGGGGGGTGTGGTGAAGAACTTTTTTCGAGTGATCAGAAATTTGATGGTCACTGCGGCTGGCCAAGTTTTGATGGTGAAATTGGCGGTGGTGAAAAAGTGAAAAAAGTGAAGGACTTTTCATTTGGCATGATTCGCACCGAGATTATTTGCGCACGCTGCGGTGGGCATTTGGGCCATCTTTTTGATGACGGACCAACAGCCTCCGGACAGCGATATTGCGTAAACAGCCTGAGTTTGAAATTCAAACCGTCAGAAAAGAAATAGTTATTTTTTTAAGATTCCACAGGTTTCATCCGCCAGTTTTTTATGGCGTTCCAGAGTACTGAGCATTTTAGCTGCCCAAGCTTTCACATCCGGATCATCCCCTTTCTCGGCTTCCTCTTTAAATAATGTAATATCGTCTTTGTGATCCTGGACCATAAATTTAGAATAGGCCTCGTCAAACTCCCGCCCTTTTTTTTGCTTTAAAACACTGATTTCTTTTTGTGTTTTATCCGACAGGTTGGCTGGTAGACTCGTTTTTTTGCGGGAGGCAAGACCCCGAAGTTCCTCATTGGCTGTGCTGTGATCGCCCGCCATCACTTTTCCCAAATCCCGCACCTTGGGTGACTCCGCTTTTTGTGAGGCATACTGACCAAGTTGCGCTTCCATCATTCCTCCCTCTGCCGCGAGGAGAATAAATTTTTTATCACGTTCTGATAAGGTCTGTGCCTGCGATGTACCCATGAAGGCAATGGTCATTAAACTCAATACAATTTTTTTCATCTTTTTTGTTTCAGAAAAAAATGCAAAAAAAATGCCAGCAAAAAATGCTGGCATAAAGAGATGATCGTTCCTTAATAAGGCGCCTGTAGAGGAGCGTTTTGCAAAATGCCCTCAATTTTTGCTACGATTTCGTCTGTAAGCAGAGGCAGCACATCCAGACTGGTAATGGTTTCTTTCAGTTGCTCAGTCTTACTTGCACCCAGAATAGCGGTGCTGACATTGGGATTTTTCAAACACCAGGCAATTGCGAGTCTGGGCAAGGAGATACCCATCTCTTTCGCGAGCAATTCAAGTTGCCGAGTTTTTTCAATCTTAGAGGGATCTCCTAATGTCCGATCTTTGAGCCAATCCATACCCGCAATATTTAGACGATTATCCTCTGGTTGCGCGTGATTATATTTTCCGGAAAGTAAGCCACTGGAGAGCGGACTCCAGATGGTTGTCCCCATGCCCCAGTCACGGAACAGAAGCAAATAATCTTTTTCCATCTTGGTCCTTTCGAACATATTGTACTGTGGTTGTTCCATGCTAGGCCCAATCAGATGGTTTTTTTCTGCAAAAACATGAGCAGCCATTATCTCGTCGTTTGCCCACTCGCTTGTGCCCCAGTATAAAATTTTTCCCTGCTGTATGAGATGATTCATCGTCCAGACGGTCTCTTCAATTGGCGTGTTTTTATCGGGACGGTGACAGAAAAAAAGATCGATATAATCTACCTGTAAACGCTTCAATGCCGCGTGACAACCTTCCATGATGTGTTTGCGCGAAAGACCAGTCTGATTTGGTTTATCTTCTTCATATCCGAAGAATACTTTGCTGCTGAGGATATAAGAACTGCGGGACCATGCGTTCTTCTTCAAAATTTCCCCCATCACCAGCTCTGAGCGCCCACGTGCATATATCTCCGCATTATCAAAAAAATTCACCCCGTTATCATACGCCATAGTCATTAGGTCAGAGGCGGTGTTGTCCCCAATCTGTTTTCCAAACGTTACCCAACTACCAAAGGATAGGGCACTCACCTTTAGTCCTGACTTTCCAAGTCTTCTATATTCCATAATTCTAAATTTATCTGCAAATTTACGCGAAGGGGCCGGTCGGCAATACATTTGCCGACAGAAAAAATGAAAGTAACGTTAAATTAATAAAGCAGTAACGGAAGCATTCGTGGACCGCTACTTCCCTGTATGACTAACAGATAATAACCACGTGGCCAGGAGCTGCAGTCAATAAGATAATCCGTCTGTTGTCTCCTGTCTTCATAAAGAACCTGACCGCAAACATTCCTAACAATCACTCCGCTGAGTTGAACCAGCGTTTTAATGCGAAAAAACGTCTGAGCAGGATGAGGATAAAGGATGCTCCCCATCGCAGGTAAGGCAGCTTCAGAGCCAGCACAGACGGAAGGATTCAACTCCAGGTAACCCAGGCCCGTGCAGGTATTGACAGATCTTCCAATCGCATTGTAAAGAGCAGTGCTCTCAGCAACGACTTGAAGAGAAGCCGACACTATTCCCCCCGGCAGCCAAGTGTAAGTTAATGCACCTTCTGCATTTAACTGGATTAGTTCGCCTGCACAGTGCACTGAGGGGGAAACCGAAATGGAGATGAGCGGGACTGGGCGGGTACTCAGCTCAAGACTCGCTTGTGTGACGCAGCCAGCAGGGTCCGTTCCGAAAACTTTATAACTACCCGGGGCATTCACCGTCACAGCGACACTGGCGCTATTTGGTCCATGTGCCCATGTGTAGGACATGGCACCACTGGCTGAGAGTTGAACGGTCTGTTGGGGACAAACAAGCGTAGCCGTAGCAACTAGCATCGGCGGTGTCAACGTAAGAATTTGAACAGGTACAGATGCAGTTTGAGGGCAGCCTAGGGCCGATTTCCCGGTTAGCACCAGCGTCTGATTTTGCACGGGTGAGAGCGTCAGGACCGAAGCGGTACTACCTGTGCTCCACAAGTAGGACGCTGCCCCCGCAGCGGAAACCGTGGCAACACTGCTGGGACAAATAGTCACAGAAGCTGGACTCACCGTAAGCAAAGGTGCCGCGCCACTGAGCACCTGCACGGTTGTAAAGGGACTGCTGCAGATTTCTTTTGAATACACTATCCGTCCCTCAAATTGCTGCGCTGTAGTGTTTACATTAAAAAGTGGCCCGCTTAAGCCATTACTCAGGCTAAGTTCTCCATTACTAAGTCCAACCGAAGAAACCGCAGGAGAAAGCAGTAAACTATTTCCGCTGACACTCAGACAGAGTGCTGTAATTTGATTAGCCGCACAAAACTGCGTCAGTGAAAAATTGCAACTTGTTAGTTGTCCGGGGATGGGACTGTTGATGACTCCCGCTGCAACAAGATTCCATCCTGCGGCTGAATTTGTAAAGCCCTGAAAACTTCCGCTCCTTTGATAAAGCGAAACGATACAGCTATTGTTAGTACTAAATGCCAACTCGAAATTCGTGAGCAAAATAGTTGTTGTCGGTAACAGGTCAAACATGAAAGAAGACCCTAAACTTTGACCAAGCGGAGCGTTCAACAAGTATCTAACCTGCATCAGAGAAGCCTTTGCAAGTAGTGGCCCCGTGCCTGAAGTCACACTAATACTCGTGCCGCTCCCCACCGGGACTAGCGTTTGAGAGGGTGAAAACCAGTTAATAACAGAAGGCGTAAAACACCGCACACCTGCCGTTCCATTGCTGGCAGGCAGACATAGACTGGCATCGATGGCTGCAATTGTCGGTGTAACCACACTGACAGTGAAGTTCCGACTGATACTACAGGAGCCAAAACCAATTGCCTGAAGGGTATAAACGCTTGTTTGTGGCGGACTGATGATAATTGAACTACCACCAGGCACCCCATTCCATAAGTAAAGAGATGCATTTCCATTAACAGTCACGGTGCAGTTTGCTCCCGAGCAGATAGCAGGGGGCTCTGCGGAAACGGTTGCCTGCACCTCTACCACCGTGACTGCAACCGTTTGGCCTGGAGCAGCGCAACCGCTGAGCCAAGTTTGTAAGGTATAGATGCCGGATGAAAAAGAACCTGCATTCGAAACCAAGGCAATGGGACTGCCGCTGGTAAAGGCAGCAGGACCCTTCCAGTAATATTCGTTAGCGTTTCCTGTGGCGGTAAGAGAAAAGCTATTCCCTGCGCAAACTACCGGGGGGGCGATGAAGCTGGTTTGTGGAATTGGAAACACATTCACCTTGTAGGACGCACTAACCGCACTTAAAGAAACGGATGAACAAGTTGTTTCGAGCTGAAGAAAAAATTGACCTGGAGCCAACCAGGTATAATCCAAGGCATGCGCGTTCATGCCTGCCAACGGCAAAAAAGGACCTGCTGCTGTCGTAGCGACTTTCCATTGAAAACTAATTCCAGTCCCGCTGCTTGCCATTGCTGAAAACCAATGTCCAGCCTCTCCTTGACAGATTACAGAAGGACCACTAATAGCCGGAGTATAAGCAGCGGCGCAGGGAAGCGGATTGGAGGCCACTTCATCTGCTCCAATATCTGGTCCCATGCCGCTGCCCGTATAACCGGCATTTCCCTGACGTGCCTCGTTATCCACATCATCGGTAATTCCAGCAACACCAAAAGCCGCCGATTCAGCGGGCGCACTTTGGGACGATGATAGGTGGAGGAATAAAGGTGAAGCAGCATTTACACTGGCGAATTGCTGGTTTTGTGAGTAGGATAAACTTTCCCGAGGTGCGAAAGCTGACTGAACTGACGTTAAAGTTTGATAGCCGGATGTTCCAGCGGCAACAAGCAGATTGTTTACTGAAGGTGCACCTGCATAAAAAATATTACAGTTGCTACTGAGTAAATAATTTGAAGAGCTTGTAGTACTTCTCCGGTAAGCCACAGCCTGTCCACTTCCTGAGGCGGCGGAAAGATTTATTAGGATATTATTGCGCAAATCCAATGAAGGCGTAGCTGAACAGAAAAAAGCATTACTTCCAAAGAGCGTGCTGGTGGTTTGAGACGCAAGTCGCACGGTATTATAATAAATCCTTATAAAATTTCCTGTCCCCGCAAGGATGCCATTCACACGGTTAACTCCCACTGCATTGCTTGCATTTAAATCCGAAATACAATTCGTATGAAGCGTATAATTTCCTGCGCTATTCAAGTAGATACCATTCACACTGCCAGTAGTGGTGGCGCTTTGCAGGCCACTTATTTTATTTTTATACACCGTCACACCCAGACCGCCACCTGCAAGCAACAGTCCGTTTACAGTGCCACCAGGAGAAAGACTGTATAGACCCGCAATCGTATTTTGGCCAACTGAAACGTTAGCAAGACTAAAAAAAGGAGTCGTTAAAAGAATACCCGTAATTTGATTAACACCGCTCAGGTTGCTAATGAGATTCGATGCAATCTGAGGCTGTTGACTGACATTGAGATCACTCAGCTGAATCGCGGTCAGATCTCCGCTGCCAGCTACCTCAATACCGGTAATAGTATTGGAAGAAACTATCTTTTCAGGATAAGGCGCAACAGCCCCTTCCGTATCCTGAATACCTGTGAAACTTCCTGCCAGCGAGCCGCCAGAAGAATACGCCTGAATGAGATTTCGGCTGAAAGTATGAACGCTGCCAGCACCACCTATGCTATTTCCATAATAAAAATAAAAATTACCGGGATGCATCCGATTGTAATTATTAAGTGTGTTTGATTGCACCGTCAGAAGACTCTCCGTGGAAGCACTGTTGTTAATTCCATACTGCGGCCCGCTATGATTCAGGTGAATGTTTTTCCAGAGATTGTTATTTATTTCAAGTTCCGCTGCATTGCCAGCTACACTGATGAAATGCAGAACGCCAGAACCCGTCTGCCTGCGGTGAACCAGATTGTTAAAACGATTGTTATTTATACGAATGCTTGTACTTGGCAATGCCGAAGTAGTATTAACCATTGCCATAAAACCAGTATAAATCTGATTGCCATCAAATTCAAAACTGAAAGAATTCCCACTGTATTCCTGCAGTGAACTCACTAAGCCGGTATTATAGACCAGAAAAGTACTCCCCGCAAATGCATTGGTACTGATCCCTCTGAAGGTATTATTGGAAATTATCAAGGAGGCTGACGAAGCTGAATTTGAAATTCCATAAAAATTGCCGGTCGTCGCGCTAACATACGTTCCATCGCAAATAAGGTTGTTGCTGATATTGACACTATTACTTGCGCCGCCAGCGCCGGACTGATTCTCGATACCAATCAGCTGTGCAGTCGTACCTCCTCCATGCAGCGTAACGGTGTTCATTTGGATGCAAGTAGTTGCCTCGGGGGAGAGGTTAATCTGAATCCCCCGCAGGCTTCCTGGATGATTTCCCCCTGAACCATTATTGCTGATGAGAAGGTTGTTCAGAACAGAAAGGGATTGTTGCTGCTGCGCACGGATACCTGCTGAAGGATTGGTACCACCACCTCCAAAATTAATAATCGTATTACCATTGGCAGCAAGGAGACTTCCAATTTGATTTTCAGCATCGCTAAAGCTGAAAGGACTCGCATCTGCAAAACCAATCAGCGCCATACCGTAATTACAATTAATAATTCTGTTACCGAAAAAAGAGTTATGATGATGCGCACCGTTAGCATTCGTAATGGTTAGGGGACTTGTATGAGCCGAAGCAAGTGCATTTATCATTTCAATTCCTCTCGAACCATCGCAGGCAGGAAGATTGCCTGAACTATTATTCTGATAATTTAGACGAATATCGCAGTCCCGAATGGTGACATGGTGACACGCATCGCCTGCCGTATTTTTAAAGATGCCAATAGCAAATTCCATGGTCTGCGGAGCGCTGGTTTGAGTGTCGCGGAACTCTAATCCTGCAATGGTGACATAATCGCAGCCTATGAGCCGCAGCAGACCATCTTGTATAACGGAGCCCGACGTCCTTGATCCTGCAGATGCAAGAAACAATGGTTTTGGACCCGAGGTGTTTCCGGTGATTAAGACTGGCCATTGCGCTGTTCCACAGACGTAGATTGAAAACCCACCAGCGGGAGCGGTTTCTGTATAGTTGGAGGCAATCTGAAGCGTCACAGGACCGGAGATGCCCTGATTATTCAATGCTGAAAGTCCTGCTGCGAGCGTGCTGTAATTGCCAGGCACCGTCAAGGTGCCACTTAACTGCGCATTAATAAGAACAGGAAGAATGAGAAGGCCATAAAAAAATCGAAACATAAAAGCTGAATTTGGGTTCGGCTTAAATGTAAAAAAAAGCAATTACCTGCAATAAGCAGTTTTAGATAAAGAGATTAATTCTTTGAAAAGCCTTTGCTAACCCGGACAAATGCTGGCTGATAATTACTAAACTCAAGAAGAAAAAAGCGACCTATTCGTTTTCCAAACGGATATAATCCATCCGAAAAAACGGCTTCAGAACACCATTACTCCCTTGCAATTTAAGACCCTCTAAATTCTGGTCACGAAAAGCCACATAAAGTGGATCGGGATCAGCGAGCACCAATACAAAGCCATAATTTTTTCTTTTGCCGCTCAGAAGAGCCTGTGCGTGGAGAGGAATATTAAAAACATACCGCTGCTTATTTGAGTCATAAGA
>CALPON020000055.1 GCA_943325195.2 Sphingobacterium thalpophilum
GACACCTTGGTGGAACTTGGAGAAGAAATTACCTTGCAGGCATCCGGCGCGAGCAGCTACACTTGGTTTCCCGATACCTATCTTTCTTCGCCAATGGCAGCAAAAACATTCTGTAAACCAGACAGCGCGATACACTACCGTTGTTTTGCAATTTCTGAAAATGGTTGCCTAAGCTCAAAAGAACTTTCCATAATGGTCCGCAAAGAGCATCAGCTATTGATTTACAATGTGATTACACCAGATGGTAATGGACTCAATGACACCTGGCAGATTGATAATATCCAAGCATACGCGGACAATAGGGTTCATATTTTTGATCAGTGGAACAAGATTGTTTTTGAGCAAACGAATTATCAGAATGATTGGGACGGGAGAAACCAAAGCGGTGAATTACTTCCCCCCGGCACCTATTTTTACCAGATTACTTTTACTTCATCGAAAGTGACGTATCGCGGCTATTTAAGTTTGTTGCTGACGAACTAAGAATCAGTCGAAGGACTGAGAATCTTTTTTACTCAATTCAACAAGTGTCTGGTATTGCTCCGGTGAGAGATCGTTGTAGTAATAATTGATGGGATTAACTTTTTCATTATTACGAATCACCTCGTAGTGAATGTGAGGTGCCGTGCTCAAGCCGGTGCTGCCGACGTATCCAATGAGCTGTCCTCGTTGAATCTTTTGTCCCACACGCGCGGCAATGCGGCTCATGTGACCATAAAGTGTTTTGTATCCGAATCCGTGATCTATGACCACGTGATTGCCATAACCTTGGGCAAGGGCATCTGCTTTTTCTACTATTCCGTCACCGGTCGCATAAATGGGTGTACCCTGCTCGGCAGAAAAATCCATTCCCGGATGAAATTCTGCTGTTTTATAAATTGGGTGTGTCCTCCAGCCAAAGCCGCTGGTCACAGCATGTGCGAGATCTTTCTGATTAATAGGCATAATGGCAGGAATGCTGGCGACGAGCTTCTCTTTATTTTTTGCAAACTTCACTACCTCATCAAAAGAACGGGACTGAATGTATAATCGTTTTGTAATCCGGTCCATACGCGCAGTGGCGTTCGTGAGCAGTTCAGCATTGTCGTAGCTTTCAAAAACACTGTATTTGTCAGAACCTCCAGAACCCCCATAGCGCATTGCTTTTGGTAAGGGTTCTGTCTCAAAAATAGCCCGGTAAATATTATCATCCCGTTCCTCCAGGTCTTTCAAAACCTCCTCAGCCTGGGTCATCTTTTTATGAAGCAGATCATATTGTAACTGCAGAGCCTCAATCTCACGACGTCCTTTCTTCTCAGTGGGAGAAGGCAAAAACTGGCGGCCAAGAATAATCGTCAGGGTAGCAAATACAACGCCAGTCGCAATGTAGGAGGCAAATTGCCAGAACCGTTCACGAAAGGTCACCCGCACCTTTTCATAGGTCAGGGACTTCGGATTAAAGCGGTATTTGGCCTTGGTCATGAAGCAAAAATAAGAAAAGGGCGGACAGGAAAAAAGGGGAAACGGTGCCGTTCCTTTTATTTACGGGCGTAAACGCGCTAATTTGACCCGAAAGGGCCTGAAAGTCTGATTTTTTAGCATTAATGCCTTGCTTTTTGCCCTTTCCGAATCATTTCGCACTTCCTAATCCACCACCTATTTTGTATCTTCGCATCTCATCAAAAATACCGAATGGATTCCGTCAAAGTAAGACAAACATTTCTCGATTTCTTTAAAAGTAAAGGTCATCATATCGTCCCCAGCGCTCCAATGGTCGTGAAAGGCGATCCTACGCTCATGTTTAACAACAGCGGCATGGCGCCCTTCAAAGATATTTTTCTGGGTAATTCTCCAATCCGCTATCCTCGCATAGCGGATACACAAAAGTGTCTGCGCGTAAGCGGGAAACACAACGATTTGGAAGAAGTGGGCGTGGACACTTACCATCACACCATGTTCGAGATGCTTGGCAACTGGAGCTTTGGCGATTACTTTAAAAAGGATGCCATTAACTGGGCTTGGGAACTGCTGACCGACGTTTATAAAATTGACCCGTCCCGTCTCTATGTGACTGTTTTTGAAGGCAGCAGTGACGACGGATTAAGTTTTGATCAGGAAGCCTATGATCTCTGGAAGGCCATGGTGCCTCCTGAACGCATTATCAATGGCAATAAAAAGGATAATTTCTGGGAAATGGGAGATATGGGTCCCTGCGGCCCCTGCTCGGAAATTCATTACGACGGACGTTCAGATGAAGAACGCGCGGCCATACCAGGTCAGACCCTGGTTAACAATGATGACCCACGTGTAATTGAAATCTGGAATAACGTGTTCATGGAATTTGAGCGACGTGCCGATGGCTCTCTGGTAAACCTTCCAAAGCAGCATGTGGATACGGGCATGGGCTTCGAACGATTGGTGCGTGTACTACAGCATAAGCAGAGTAATTACGATACCGATGTTTTTACGCCTCTCCTGCGCAAGGTAGAGGAACTGAGTGGTTTGCGCTATAAACCCGAGGAAGATGACAAAGGGAAAAAACAACAGCTCATCAACATTGCGATGAGAGTAATTGCCGATCATATCCGCACCATTTCCTTTAGCATTGCAGATGGCCAGTTGCCCGGAAACACGGGCGCAGGTTATGTCATCAGAAGGATCTTGCGTCGCGCCATCCGATACGGCTATCAGACCCTTAATTTACGCGAACCTTTTATGTACCGCATCGTGCCTACTCTTGCTAATCAGATGGGTGGCGCCTTCCCTGAACTCATCAGTCAGAAAATACTCATTGAAAAAGTAATTCGTGATGAAGAACAATCGTTCTACAAAACACTCGAATATGGCCTAAAACGTATTGACCAGGTATGTATTGATACCCGGGGCGCCGCAAAAAAAATAATCGATGGCAAAATTGTCTTTGAATTATACGACACCTTTGGTTTCCCTGTCGATCTGACTTCACTCATTGCGCGTGGCTATGACCTCAGCATTGATGAAAAAGAATTTGACAGATACCTGGACCAACAGAAAAATCGTTCCCGTTCAGCGACAGCTGTTGATACGGATGATTGGATTTATGTAGAGGAAAACAAAGAAGCCGCTGAAAGCCGCGAAAAAGAAACCGTTTTCACGGGCTACACAGAATTTGAAACAGAAGCTTGCATTCTGCGCTACCGAAAAATAAAAGCAAAAAACAAAGAACAATTTCACATTGTATTAGACCGCACACCTTTTTATTCTGAAAGCGGGGGACAAATTGGCGACACCGGTGCGCTTGAAAATGTGAATGAGAAAATTTCCATCACTGATACCAAAAAAGAAAACGGTGTTATTATTCATCTCACAGATAAATTACCTGTAAACATTGCTGCAAGTTTTACTGCGCGTATTAGCAAGGATCGGCGACAGTACATCACTAATAATCATACGGCTACGCACCTGCTTCATGCAGCGCTCCGACAAGTGCTCGGCGCTCATGTGGAACAAAAAGGAAGTCTCGTCACAGATGATTACCTGCGTTTTGACTTCTCTCATTTCTCTAAAGTGACGGAAGAGGAAGTGACGGAAATTGAAAAAATAGTAAATCGCAAGATCCGAGAAAACATTACAGGCAGTACCGATCTGATGGCAATTGAAGATGCAAAGAAGACCGGCGCAATGGCTCTTTTTGGTGAAAAGTATGGTGATGTTGTGCGCGTAGTCACGTTTGATAAAAACTACTCTGTAGAATTATGTGGTGGCTGTCATGTCAATTCGACGGGACAAATTGGATACTTTAAAATTATTTCTGAAGGGGCTGTAGCATCTGGTATCAGAAGGATTGAAGCTATTACCTCGATCAAAGCCGAAGAGTTTTTCGAAAATCAAGGCAAAGTCCTGGATGAAATTAAATCCCTTCTCAAAAACGCAAAAGATCCGGTAAAGAGCGTTGCAACACTATTGGAAGAAAATTCGGTCCTTCAAAAACAATTGAACAGCTTACTGCGAGAAAAAGCAACAGCCTTAAAAAAGGAACTTATTTCAAAAATCACCAAACGCGCTGATGTCAGTTTCATTGCCGCTAAAATTCAGTTCGAAAGCGCAGAGGAAATTAAAAACATTCTTTTTGAAATGCGCAACGAAGTCGCTGACCTCTTTTGCGTGTTGGCCGCTGAAGTGCAAGGAAAGCCTAGCATTTCGGTAATCATCAGCGATCATCTCGTGAAAGAAAAAAACCTGAATGCGGGTAACATTGTCCGCGATCTCGCCAAAGAAATCAATGGCGGAGGCGGTGGACAACCATTTTACGCGCAGGCAGGGGGAAGCAAGCCGGAGGGACTCGATGCCGCCATTGCAAAAGCCGAATTATTATTCTAAAAAAAAACCGGGAAATTTCCCGGTTTTTTTTCTTTATTTCGTAGCCTTCAAATAAAGCTCATTGACTTTATTCCAGTCAATCACATTAAAAAACGAGGTCATGTAATCGGGACGACGATTCTGATAATTCAGATAGTACGCATGTTCCCACACATCCATACCCAGTACCGGGGTGCCTTTGCAGTCAGACACATCCATTAAAGGATTGTCCTGATTCGGGGAACTGCAAACGCATAATTTTCCATCTGATTTCACAGCTAACCAGGCCCAACCACTTCCAAAGCGCGTAGCTCCTGCCTGAATGAAGTCCGCCTTAAATTTCTCAAAGCCACCTAATTCTGTTTCAATAGCCTTGCCTATTTCATTGGTTGGCACACCGCCACCAGTCGGACTCATAATTGTCCAGAAAAGACTGTGGTTGTAATGCCCGCCACCATTGTTTCGCACGGCAGCAGGATATTTTGAAATGTTTTGGCAAAGGTCTTCAATCGCCATTTTTTCCATTTCGGTTCCTTGAACTGCATTGTTCAGATTAGTGACATAAGCCTGATGATGTTTACCGTGGTGAATTTCCATGGTTTTAGCATCAATGTGCGGCTCCAGCGCGTTGAAAGCGTATTCTAATTTTGGTAGTTCGAATGCCATATCTTTGGTTTTTAAGTTTTACCCAACAAAGTTAAGTAATAAGGCTGCCAATACTTTGGCTTTTTGTGTTTTTTTGGGTGGTTTCATAAAAAAAGCCCTTCCGGCTGGGAAGGGCTTTTTTGTCTATTACGACTAATACTTAGTCTTTTACCACTTTAATTACTTCATTCAGCTCTTTTGACTGAATTTTCACATAATAAACCCCGCTGGCATATGCTGAAAGATTCACGTTCATGTTTTCTGACTTGCTATTGCTGTCTATTATAATTCGGCCAGTTAGATCTGTCACCGTGATGTGACGGGAAAGGCTGCTGCTGAATTCCAAGTTAAAACTTGAACTCGTTGGATTTGGGTAAAGCTTTACCCCACCGTTGGAATAGGTTACACCGTTCAAACCCATACAAGAAGACACATTCTGAACCAGCGTTGTTGAATTAGAGCAACCATTAACATCTGTTCCTACAAGTGTATAAGTCGTACTCACGTTTGGCGTTACCATCACCTGAGGGGCAGCAAGGAAAATGGTATTGGCTAACCACTGATAAGTTGCAGCGCCGGCACCGGTGAGCAGAACTGATTCACCTTTGCAGATGTCCGTCCGTTCTGTGCTCGCTGATACTGTTGGCAGTTGATACACATTGATAAACTGTGTCGCTTGATTATCACAAGTACCGGATTGTCCGATTACTGAATAAGTGGTAGCCGTTGTCGGTGCCACAGAAATGGTATTGAGATTACTTCCAGTGGACCAAGTGTAAGTGCCAGCGCCTAAAGCCGTCAATTGCACGGGGCTACCTGCACAAACTGAATTTTTGGTTGCATACACTAGTATGTTTGGTTTTTGGTTGACCGTTATATTAATTTTACTGCTTGCGCTGCAACCTGAGTTGGTATTTGTTCCGACAACGCTGTATGTCCCGGATGCATAAGGAGTGATGCTCAGGTTGCTTCCTGTAGCACCGGTATTCCAGTTGTAACTGCTTGCACCCGTGGCTGAAATGGAAACCGTCGTACCAGCACAAACTGTGGTAGAATTTGCAGTCAAGGAAACAGATGGTGTATTTAGTGAACAGGGAGCCGTGATTGAGAAATCATCCCAATTTAGATGATAAGCGCAGCATCCACCGCTACTAGTGCCTCGAATGGCTGCGTAATAGATGCCCGAAGATGCAACTGTAAATGTATTACTCAATGGCGAATAAACACTGGATCCCGCAGGACCTGATGTAGAAGCCAAGTTAACCAGCCCAGTCGTACTTTGACTCGTGCCTAAAAGAATAGACATGTTGGACCAGTTTACATCGCCATAGTAATTAGTTTTATACCACAGGCCTGTCGAATAAGTAACACCAGCATACAATTGGATGCCATTTGTCCACACATAATTGCTTCCGCTTGGCACATAATAAAACGAAGCAAACTTACTACCTGAACGCGCACTGCGTTGCTGACTGTAGGTCATGGTATAGGTACGAGAAACCGTTGTACCTGAAGTAGCTGCCCAAGAGCAGTTCGGCCAGGCATCGTTTCTTGTTACGCCTTCAAAGCCTTCATTATAGGGCACCTGACTGATGGTGTTACCTTGAATAATCAACTGCGCCCCTGTGGTAGTGCTTGTGGCATTCCCGTTGGTACACGTAATCACCGCCTGATAATAGAGACTGGCATTTAATGTCGGAGTCTGATACGTGGTTAAGGTCGCGCCAGAAATCGGTGTAAAGGGTCCAACATTCGAAACGGTTGAAGACAACCATTGATACGTATAACCAAAGGCCGTATAAGAGTTTGCAAGGGTCAAGAGCACTGAAGAGTTAGGGCAAATACCTGCCGGTGGCACAACTACTGTGTTTGCACCCGGTGCTCCCGCACATGGCGAAGGTGCTGTAATGTCAACGAGGTAATCTTCTGTTTCACCATATCCTCCCAGGAAACTGGTACAAGCCTGGCCTCCCGTGA
The DNA here is from genome assembly GCA_943325195.2 of Sphingobacterium thalpophilum. Lineage (GTDB taxonomy): Bacteria > Bacteroidota > Bacteroidia > B-17B0 > Aurantibacillaceae > Aurantibacillus. Next base: position 6,940 of record CALPON020000055.1, read on the forward strand.
TATTGGAATAGTAACCGGAACGAATCCTCATCTTACGATTGGTTCCCGGTGTTGCTGTAAGCGGAATAGTGAGACTACCCGCATGTGCCACGTTCGGCGCAGAAACTGCCAGCATTTCAGTCGCATCAAATAGCCCGTTATTATTTAAATCAATCCAGATTGCAAAACCAAGAGAATAATATCCTGTCCCTGTCACAGCAGTCCAATTATAAGTATTACCCATCAGCAGTGAACGCACCGGCGTGGCAAAATTACCATAGCCACCGGCACTGCAACTAGGATTGTTGCTACTAATATTGTTTAGCGAGAATGCAGTAATCTGCATGCCATAGTAACTACAGTTATTGTTTGGCGCGGAGGTCACAGAACACTGACTATAGCCAACCAGCGAGGCCAGCATTGATCCTATTGTAAAAAGTAAGGGTATTCTCATACGCTATTTTGTTTTAGTAATATCACGAATATACAATTAATTTAACAAATATTAAAAAGAAAGGAAAATATTAATAAATCAGGGCCTTATCGGAGGCGAATACTGATTGCGCTTTCTGGCAAGGTCAACTGACCTTTCAGTACCAAGCTTTCACCAGGCTTGACAGGGCTGCAGCGGACATCTTTGATCACTTTTCCGTCAGCATTCAGAAACTCAAGGCTCTGCACAGTGCTCAGCTGACCGGTATTATGCAAAATCACCTCATAAGTGCTTTGCAGGCCTTTGTTTTTCAAGGAGCGGACCTCCAGAATAAAGTGGCTTTCCTTCCACTCCTTTATAAAATGACAGCGGTACTGTGGCATCGGCTGCCACTGCGCATCGCCCTTCCCCCGAGCCGAGAGAAACACATCCCAGACTACTTTTTTATCCCGCGTAACTTCGAAAATTCGGTTTAAAGAACCTCCGCATAGCAATATGTTATGGTTGGGCAGTTCTGCGACACTGCCGCCATTCATACTCTTACCAGTGCTGAGTGTATCAAAATTTAAATCAAATCGCCAAAGCAAAAGTGAATCCTTTGGTCCGCAGGGGTCTCGCAGCTCGATAATGGAGGACACTCCCGTAGGAGCTAAAGCGCCATTATTATTAAATACCAGCAGACTTCCATGGCTTGTTAGAAAAGCATCGTGTTGATTCAGGAATAAGCCATTGCCTAAAGCGGCTTCTCCTGAAGGGTATTTCTCTCCATAACTGGTCTCTACTTTCCCGCTTTGTTTATCAATTTTCACAATCCGACTTAAATCACGAAAACCGACATAGATTTTTTTTCCATCCGCGCTCTCCCGCAAGGCATTGGCATGCGTGGCCAGATTAGGAAAGCCGCGCTTGGTCTTTTTATAATTAAGGTCCTCCTCCTTCACATAAGGATTGGCATCCCAAGACCACAGAAGTTTTCCTTCCCTATTGAACTCAAGTACTAAGGCCATCAGTACTTTTTTATAAACCTCACCATTTACTACTTTGACATCAAACTCGGTTTTTAAATCCTCAGGCGCAAAAGCACCCGGCACACGACGCCACACTTTTCGATCAGCCAGAACTAAATAGGTGCCACGGCTGGTCTTTTGCAATTCATGATGATAGAGCACCGAATCCTGCTCATATAAAAAAGGATAGGGAGCTTGCCAAAGTACTTTTCCCTGGAGATCAATTTCAAGGGGAACCGGAATAGTTAGAAATGTCACCGTATTTTCTTTCGTAAATTTTAGATCGCGGATGTGCGTGCGTTCTTCAACCAGACCGGGAATCATCGGAAGTGTCCATATTCTATTTCCCTCTCGGTCATAAACCGAACGGGTATAATCGATGGCAATCCAGCCTCCTGCATTCTTATCTTTCTGATTCGTCCGCACATTAAGGGCAATCGTATCAAAGCTCTGATAAAGGGGTTCACGAATTGAAAAATGGTGTATGGGTAACTTCCTACTTTTGTCCCCGCCAAACTTAACTGTAAACTGCCAATAATAGGTTTTACCCCAATCAAAGCCTGACAGCTGCATGCCAGGCAAGCGCATCTTTTGAATCCTTAAGACTTTCTCTTCTCTTATGGCTTGCTCCGAATCGTAGATCCGCAATGTATAAAATTGCGCGCCCGTGCAGAGGCTATCCTGAAAATAAACATAACTGTGATGGAGCGCCTCTCCTTCGCCCGGCTGCACTTGCGCCGGCAAGGGTAAAAATAAAGTCAAATTGAAAAGAAAAATAATCGTCCCCAGGCTCTTCATTTTATTTTTTTAATAGGGTAAGGGGTAATACTTCATTTGTGGATAATAGCCGCACTTTTAGTTGGCCTTTTTGCAAATCTGCAGGCAGTTCTTCCGCATAGAAATGCCCCGCCAATAACGTAAGATCTCTTGAGGGTGCATCATTTATGCGTATTTCATAAGTTTCATCCTCGGTTCCGCTATTAAAGATCTGCAATTGCTTTTTATTGTCCACAACTTCAATCAGCACCTTTGATTGGTGCCAGCTGAACTGTTTTTTAAAATTTGCACGGTACTGAGGCGCTGCTTGCCAGCTCTGCCCCGCCCTTCTGCCTTCCACAAAGGCATCCCAGACAATTTCTTTTTGCCGATTGACTTCAAAAATGCGATTAAGTGTGCCGGCGCATACAAAAATATTTCCGTCTTTCAATTCCAGTACATTACCGCCGCTCACTCCTTTTCCACCTGAAAGTGTATCAAAGTCGAGCGCAAATTGCCACAGTACAACAGGGCCTGTCTGTTGGTTACGATTATCCAATTCCATAACCGAAGAAATTGTTTTTTCATTTGGACCCGTGTTATTGTTGTTATACAGCAAAATAGTTTCGTGATCGGTTATAAAAGTGCCATGCTGTTTTCTGAAGTCAGCTTCATAGAATTTTTCTTTTGTCCCAGGATAAGGTTCTCCGAAAGACTTTAGCACTTGACCTGTCTTTTTGTCGATCTCTGAGATACGGCTTAAATCCCGGTATCCAATATAAAGTAGATTGGGATTTTCGCTCTGTCCAAACGCGTTGGCATGCGTTGCAAAATTCGGAAGGCCTCCCAAGGTTTTTTTATAATTTAAGGTTTCATCACTAATCTGTGAAGAAGCATCCCAGGTCCAGATTACCTTTCCCGCCCTGTCAAGCTCCAGTAAGATATTCATTTGCGTGCCCTGGTACCAAACTGTCCCTACCCTTCGCACATCGGCTGTTTTTAATTGCTCTTCTGAATAAGTGCCCAACATCGGCCGGTATATTTTTCGTAAACCCATGACGAGATAAGTGCCGCGATTTGTTTTTTGAAAATCATGGTGGTAGATGATTGTATCACCAGCAATCACAAGCGGATAGGGTGCTTTCCAAATAATCTTGCCATCATAGTCAAGCTCCATTGCCGTCTTTCCCGTCAGAAAGGTAAAGGTGTTCTCCTCTGTCATGCGCAAGTCTCTTATCTGCACACTACCATCCATAAGCGTATCAATAGGAGGAATGCTCCACACTGGCTTACCGGAACGGTCAAAAACAGAACGTGTATAATCTACCGAAATATACCCCCCCTGATGCTTGCTGGAATCATTTGTCTGAATCCGCAAGCGCATTTCTTCCTTCCCGAGATAGGAAATTGCCTGTGTATAGAAATGATGCATCGGCGAGATACTAATTTGCCTTCCGGCAGCGTTAAAATATTTTACACGCCAGAAATATTCTTTTCCCCAAGAAAAGCCTGCTAAACGAAAAGAGGGATAGCGCGATGAGACGAGTCGGACCGGTTTTTGCCCGGGATAAAGTGAGTCTACAAAAACCAACAACTCGGTATGCGCAGTTTGCCATATTGCTTCTTCTTCAAAATAAATAGCGGTGTGATTTAGGACACTATGTTCTGCTGGACTAGCAGCCGACTGAATAAAAGGAATCGAAACAAAAAAAACGAGAAGGTACTTCCACATCATGTTCTAAAAGTATAAAAAGAATTGGTTTTACTAACTGATTAAAAGAAAAAATGCCGGCAAACAACAAGCCTTTTTTATTGTAAAAGAGGTCTTTAATCTTTAGAGATTGTATTCGCGCTCGCCCTATTTCAAACTTCATTCGAATGTGTCAAGTACCGTTTAGCGAAGGGCTCATCACTCCTACTAGGGTGACCGTATTTATTTAAGCTGCTTTTTTCTTATTTTTAAATTGCGGATGGCGTTTTCGTTTTCTCCATGCCAGCTGCAGCGAAAAACCTGGTTTTGAATTTCGGGACGATCGGCAGCCAATTTTACGCCGTAGGGATTAGTATACACCCAAACAGTCTCCCCCATTTCATTCACTTCAAAAAAACGTCCTTCTGCTCCCTCACAAATTAGTGTATGACCGTTTGGCAAGCGCTGTGCAGAGGAAACATTAAAGGAGAAAAAACTGCTGCGCTCTTTAGCCTGATAAATCCAGTCGGGATACTCAGGCAAGTATCTGCCATTGCTAGTGAGGTAATTGCCGCTGCTATCAGTTACTGGTAATAGACTTAGCACTTCAGAATACTCTGCCTCAGCCCTGTTGCGCTGAACGCCGTTATTAAAAACTAAAATACTTCCTTGGCCTTTTAAACCCTTGGGTATCCAAGTGGCATCGTGCTGACGAAACAGCTGCTGTTCTTTTTCACTACCGCTCTGATAAGCTAAAGGATTGCCCCACCGAAATAAAAAATCACCACCCCGGTGCCATCTCCCTCCTTGCCCTGAAGCTGCCTCTGCTGTGGTCGTTGAATGATCAATAATATAAATTTCACTCAAATTACGGTTTGAAATTAAAATCTGGTCCTTCTCTGCCTGGTAATCCACTGAATTAAAATGCAGCCAGTCGGGTGATTCTGTCGCTAGAAAATTAATATCTAACTTCTCCGGATGCCCCTTCACTTCAGTACCTGCAAGTTCATTTGCAGAAACATCCTGCATTAGATGGTCCCAAAGCCGCCACTGCCAGACTATTTTTGCAGAATGACTTCCCTCGGGAATAAGTTCAATTATTTTTTCGGACCATAAAAACTGGGCGCTCTGCTTACGTCCTTTCAGTAGCGCATCCTCTTTCGATATCCGTTCCCAACAAAGGACAAGGAGGTGGCCATTGGGGAGCGGACAAACATCGTGATGTTGTCGTTGCATGGAGTCGGATATTTGATAGTGCCATTTGAGAATACCTTTTTGATCAAATAGTTCGATCACCCCACCACCGCCAGAAAAATAGCGACTAGAATCATTACCGGTGCGTAATAAATTTCCATCCGGCAACAGGTAAACACTTTGTCCAGGATTGTACCTACTTGTCCATGTTTTCGCCACCCTGCCATTATAATCTATCAAATAAGTTGTCTTAGAAAATAAGGGCGCAAAAAGAATGTAACCTTTCTTCGCCGGCTTTTGTTCATAGACTTTGGAGGTCTGTAACAAGACCTGAGCCATGGAATACTGATGGCCGTATGACAATAAGATCAGAAAAAAGAGGCTTAATTTTTTTAGCATGTCTAAAGATAACGGAAGAAGAATAAAATAAAAAAGCCTCCGGATAATCCGGAGGCTTTTGTTGAATAAGATTTAAGGAGGCTTAGTTTTTAATCACTTTTATAACTTCCACACCTTCGCTTGACTGAATCTTCACGTAGTAGATTCCGTTCGCTAATGCAGAGATGTCCATGTTAAGCACTTCCGCTTTACCGGTACTGCTGCTGATCAAGCGTCCAGTCATGTCCAGAATTTCAACGGTCTTGTTTTTGCCATTAGCAACTACAATGGTGAACACGCCATCATTTGGATTTGGATATACTTTCACACCACCAGAAGTGCTGGTCATTTCTTTCAGACCAACGCATGCTTGCACATTCAGTGCGACGGTGGTGACACCTTTACAGCCATTATTATCACTACCTGTCAGCGTGTAGGTTGTGCTGACATTTGGAGACACATTGGCAACAGGTGACTGAACAAATAATGAAGGAGAAGCCCACTGATAAGACACAGCACCACTGCCAGTCAAGGTAGCACTTTCGCCACGGCAAATATCCGCACGGTCTACACTTCCACTCACAACAGGATTGGCAAGAACAGTTATTTGCTGAACCATATTGCCGGTGCAGCCCGCAGCATTTGATCCAATCACTGAATAGCTTGTATTAGTGGTAGGAGCAACGGTAATAAAATTAGTATTGGCACCAGTACTCCAAGTGTAAGTACTTGCTCCAAGGGCAGTCAATACGGCAGGCTGACCTGAACAAACCGTCTGCTTATCCGAAAATACGGCGATAGAAGGAGCGGCATTGACCTGAATGTACTGATTAACAGTCATTGCACAGCCACTTGCGGTGTTAGTGCCAACAACGCTGTATAAAGTACTTTGCAGTGGATTCGCAATCACTTGTGCAGTGGTTGGCCCATGTGACCAGCTGTAAGTGCTTGCTCCCGACGCATTCAGCGTCACTGCATCGCCAGCACAAATAGTTGTTGTGCTCGCGTTAACTGATAAAGTAGGACTGTTGATGCTGCATGGGGCGATAATCTCTAAATCATCCCAATTCAGATGATAGGCACAACATCCACCACTGCTAATTCCGCGAATAGCCACGTAGTAAATTCCTGAAGAGGCCACCGTAAAGGTGTTTGCCAGCGGCATATAAGCTGTACTAGCGGCTGGTCCATTGGTTGAGGCCAGAGTAACCAGGCCGGTAGTAGATTGCGAGCTGCCGAGCATGATAGACAGGTCCGACCAATTTAAGTCACCATAGTAATTTGTTTTATACCAGACCGAAGTGGAATACGTCACACCAGCGTTCAGTTGAATACCGTTGGTATAGAAGTAATTTGTTCCGCTTGGGAAGTAATAGAAAGAAGCAAATTTACTGCCGCTTCTTGCGCTACGCTGCTGGGTAAGTGTCGTTGTATAGGTTCTGGTGACATTATTAAGTGAAGATGCGGACCACGAACAATTTGGAAGTTGATTCGTGTTATAAATACCTTCAAAGGTCTCGAGGTAGGGCACTTGGCTCACTGTATTACCCTGAATGAGGACCTGGGCGCCGGCAGTCGTAAAGCTGGAAGCGCTGTTGGTGCAAGTGATGACAGCAGAGTAGTAAATCGGCGTGTTGAGTGTTGGCGTATTGTATGCTGCAAGCGTAGCGTTAGCAATTGGTGTAAAAGGACCAACATTAGAGATGGTGCTTTGTTGCCATTGATACGTTAAGCCTCCGAGGCTATAGCTGTTTAATGTGAGGAAAGCACTAGCGCCAGGACAGACAGGAACCGTTGGTGTTACGATTACTGTATTAGAACCAGGCGTTCCTGCACATGGCGCTGCAAAGCAGGATCCAGTCGATGTAACGGTAAAATCAAGTCCTGAATAAACAACAGAACCATCCGTTTGAAAACGTACCGTCAGTGTCTGTCCGGGTGTACCGACATAATTCATATTACCTGTACCAATATAAGTGGCGAGCAAAGGGCCCGCGGTACCTGCTCCGCTGTAAATGCGAATTGGATCGCAGCACGATTCCGTCTGATAGGGCCCCGTGATGCTAATCTGTCCCTGAAAACCTCCATCGATAACAGTAAACCCATCTGCATTGTTGGAATAGTTACCAGTTCCAGCATGATCGAGCAAACGCGTACTTGTTCCGCAGGTTACTGTATTAGATCCCGAGAATGGAATGAGAGTTGTACTCTGGGCTTCGCTCTCTACAACTCCGAAAAGCAGAACAGACGCAGTAAGCGCGGTTTTTAAAAATTTGCTATCCTTGAAGAAATAGCTATTCAATTTACTGAGTTTGGTAAATGTTTTTTCCATATGTTGGTTTTCTGTTAGGCAAGTTAGAAATTTTTTTTGAAGTCTGCATTAAATTAACAGGGTACCTGTTAAAAAATTTCGAACCGTCATCTGGACCCAGGGAATTGTCCTAGGCTCCTTTAATCAAAAAAGCCCCGGCAGAAACTGCCGGGGCTTTTCATTGAAAGAATCAGTTATTATTGTTTTACAACTTTCACTACTTCAGTAGCGGTAGCTGTCTGCATTTTCACATAGTATACACCTGCTGCAAGATTTGCAAGGTCAAGTGCTACTGCGCTATCATTGCTGTTTGTAGTCATGATCACACGACCAGTTACATCAATAACAGAAACAGATTTGCTGATGTTTGAATTAAATTCAACATTCAGGATGCCAGAAGTTGGATTAGGGTAAACATTTACACCACCCAATGTAGCGACCTTCGCGATACCTGTACATGCCTCGATTTCTTGTGTTACTTGCGCTTTACCAACACAACCGTTGCTACCAGTAGCCATTACGGTGAAGATAGTACTAGCGCTCGCTTGAACAGAGATAGGGCTTCCTACTAAGATGCTGCTGCTGGTATTTGAATACCATTGGTAAGATACACCACCATTAGCTGTAACAGTGAAAACATCATCTTTACAAGCGGTAGCACCATTGTTGCTCACCGCTGAAACAACTGGAAGTGGTTTCACAGTGATGCTTTGTACGAAAGTACCACTGCAACCGATAGCGTTTGTACCGATCACCGTGTAAGAAGTGTTGGCGGTAGGATTAACAGATACGTTCTGTCCAGTTACACCATTGCTCCATGCATAAGAAACTGCACCGAAACCAGTCATCACGACATTTGAACCAGCACAAACAACTGGAGGGTTAGCCATAACAATTACATTTGGAGCAGGATCAACCTGAACCTGGATGAGTTCTTGGTCTTGGCAACCAGTTAAGGTGTTAGTACCAGTTACATAGTAGCTTGCAGTACCTGCTGTCATTGGAGTAGCAGAAGTTGCAGCACCAAGTGCACCAGTACTCCAGCTATAAGTGCTAGCGCCTGAAGCAGTCAGACTAAGTGGCTGACCAGCACAGATGGTTGAGCTGCTTGCAGAAGTTACGACTGAAGGACTGTTACCAGAAAGTGGTGTACAAGGGATGGTGATGCTCATGTCATCAATATTTAAATACTGAGCAAGACCAGCACTGCTTGTTGCACGAATAGAAACGTAGTAGGTACCAGAGCTAGGAACTGTGAAAAGTCCATCAAGTAATTTGTAAGGGCCACTGATAACTGGACCAACTGAGGCAACGAGTGTTTGACCTGTTGCACTTTGATTTGGTCCTACAAAAATGGATAAGTTTGTCCAGTTATTATAACCGAAATATTCCGTTGCATACCAGATTGCTGCAGAATAAGTGATACCTGCATTCATTGTAATTGCATTGGTAAAATAAGCGCTAGTACCAACACTCGAGTTATCGAAATTAGCAAAGCTGCTTCCGTTACGTGCTGCACGGTTTCCAGATTGTGCGGATACAAATGTTCTATTTGCGCCACCCATACTTGTTGCTGACCATGAACAATTTGGAAGACGATTTGGCATACCAATTCCTTCAAAACCTTCAAGATAAGGAACGACTGTGCTAGTAGGACCAGCAACAGTAACAGATCCAACTGAATTCATAGAACCACCGCCTGGAAGTGTACACGTTTGTACCACCTGATAGTAAGAGTTTGCAGAAACGCCAGGCGCTGTATAGAATGGACCAGTAGCATTAGCAATTGGTGTCCAAGGACCAACGTTTGAAACAGTAGAAACATTCCATTGGTAGGTCAAACCTGCATTTGAACTCAAAGAAGTTAAGCCAAAAGGCACGTCTTCGCCTGGGCAAATTTGATAGCTTGGCTGAGAAACAGAAGTCAAACTAGGAGTACCTGTACAGTTTGGCGTTAAGAATTCTAAAGCACCAATATCCGGCGTGATCTGATTTCTAATTGCTAAAGTTCCATCATAGACGATTCCAAGTGGAATAGCCTGATTGTTGAGCGCAACAGTTGTAGGATAAAGACTGTTAGTCACACTGCTGAAAACTGGGTCAAGGGAGAAACTGGTTGCATCCAATGAGGATGCAGCTTGATAAGTTGCTAGACTTGGAAAGAAAGATGGTGTATAGTAGGCGGTATTGGTTGCACCGGACGCAGAAGCCACGTAAATGTCATTTCTGTCTGAGGTGATGTTACCGGTAAGAGGGATATAAAGACCCACTTTTTGACCTGTACCACCTCTGGTGATGCTGATAATGTTGTTTTTCAAATCAACAGGATATCCAGCGCCACCGTATGTGTAAACTCCCCAGGTAGTACCGGAGGTTGCACCAGCATGATCCAATGAAATGGTGTTGTTATGGATATTTCCATTCATGTAGTAGTAGTAAATACAATAGATTGTTCCGTTACTCTTGATGTCATAGAACATGTTATTTCTAACGGTGTTGGGC
>CALPON020000056.1 GCA_943325195.2 Sphingobacterium thalpophilum
CGGCCTCTCTGCAACAGTCTCTCCGATTATATCTACCAATTACACCGTTAATGGAAGCGATGGAAATGGTTGTCAGAATGCCGCCACAGCTGCAGGTTTTGCATCGGTAACGACCCTAACATCTCCTTCTATAGCGGTTGTTTCAACACCGACTGTCATTTGTCCTGGCTTTACTGCTTCCCTTTCTGTAACTGGTGCGAATACTTATACTTGGATCTCATTAGGATCCAATGCAAATGCGCTGGTGGTTTCACCTTCCGTCACCACTGTTTACACCGTGAGTGGTACAGGTACGACGGTATGTAATGGCATCCAGACATTTACCCTCAATGTTTTCGCTCAGCCTACCATCGTCTCAACACCTTCTGTCATTGCCAGTTGTGCATTAACGACTAACACGTTTGCTGCCAGCGGGGCTTCCACGTATACTTGGAACACGACAGCAATAGGAGCAACGACGGCTATTCAGACGCCGACCGCGAATACTGTTTATACTGTTGCCGGGACGAATGCATCCGGTTGTATCGGTACAACGACGATTGCGGTCACCAGCAATTCCCTGCCTATCATCAATATTACGCCGGCAGCGACCACAATTTGTGTCCAGTCCTTCGCCACGTTCTCCGCAGCAGGTGCCAGCACCTATGTTTGGAATTCCACCGCGACGGGTAGCGTGGTAAATCTTTTCCATAGCGCCAGTACCACGCATACAGTGGTCGGTACCGATGCTTTGGGATGTCAGCAGACTATGACCGTAGCTGTTTTAGCGAACCCCCTGCCGACCGTTTCTGCAAATCCATCTTTCACCTCTGTTTGCGCTAACACACCTGTAACATTTACAGCAAGTGGCGCATTGACGTATACTTGGAGTAATAATCAGACAGGTACCAGCAGCAGTTTTACACCTGCTATCAATTCACAATATAATGTCAGTGGAGCAGATGCGAATGGTTGCATAGGCAGTGCAGTTATTTCGGTAATTGCTAAACCACTTCCTACACTCAGTGTTGTTAAACCTGCCAGCACAGTGTGTGCAAATGCTGCCGGATCCTATACAGCGAATGGTGCTGGGACCTATACCTGGAGTGGCGGCTCAACGGGCAATATTGCAGCCCTGACGCCAACGGCTAATACTGTTTATTTTGTGACTGGTAAAGACACCATTACAGGATGTGTCAATACACAGACCTTTGCTGTCAGTACCTATAGCTCTCCGGTGATGGTCATCATACCGGCAGCTAGTCAGAGTGTCTGCATTAATGCCAGTGCTGTTTATTCGGTAACAGGAGCCAACTCCTATACTTGGAGCACTGGTATATCTGGCGGTGTCTTGGCACTAACACCAACTGCAGCAGCAGTTTATACTGTTAGCGGCAAAAATCAGTTGAATTGTATTGCTAGTACGACCGTTAGTATTAAACTTCATCCTAAAACTGTGGTGACGGTCTCTGCAACTACCAATACACTGTGTGTAAAAGAAACGGTGACCTTGACCGCAACCGGTGCACAGACATACACCTGGATGCCATTTAATTTTGTGGGTACTACTTACACACTCTCTCCGCTTGGAACGCTGCAGTATACGGTCTATGGAACAGACGCGAATACCTGTGAAGGTTCTGATTCCGTTCGAGTTGTGGTAAACAAGTGTACAGGAATTGAACGTAATTCAGCGCTTTCATCTGCAATTTCGGTTTACCCGAATCCTACCAGCGGAAACTTCCAAGTGGAGATGCCGTTTGAAGGAACTAAAACAATCCGAGTGTTCAGCTTGTCTGGCGCATTAATTTCTGTTACTGAAACGAATCAGCACATGCAAGAGATGAACCTGAGCACGCAGGCAAAAGGACTCTACTACGTTCAGATTGAATCTGCCGCAGGCAACGCACACTACAAATTAGTTGTGGAATAAGTTGATTGTTTTCTTTAGTTGAAAAGCTCGTCTCTGCAGAGAGACGAGCTTTTTTATTTTTATTGTACTTTCGCAACGTATGCAGCAAGTCAATGGCATAGCTGAACTTCTTCGTCTTCGTCCCTCCGGGATGGCGCCGGAAATAATTATTTATTGTGAGCAGGATAGTCCTCGCCTGCAGGCCGCCTGCCATTTTATTTTTGAGACCGCACTTCAGTGCCGATTTAAAGTCCTCTGTACGCCGGCTCCCCAGAGCAGCCTGCAGCCTGCCCTGGTCTATGCCAGCCAGTATACGGGTGCTTTATTGCAGATAGTACCGCAGGGCCTGCTTAACCAGAAAGGCACTGCCAGCTTGGTTCCCGATTCAGCCCTGTTAGGAGAACTCCCGGTCTTCTTTCCCCAGAACTCCGAACTGGGCTTCGATCTTTTTAGCGCGGTCTTCTACTTTATTTCACGCTATGAAGAGTATCAGGACTATCAGAGAGACGAGCATGAGCGCTTTGAGCGAAAGGCCTCCGTCCTTTTTCAGAACGGCTGGCACCTTCAGCCTTTGCTCGAAACATGGTGTCAGGTAGCGGCACGTCTGCTAGAAAATAAGTGGCCCGATTTTAAACTGCCAGGCCGACAGTTCCAGGTTATTAGTTCTATTGATGTGGATAATCTTTTTGCCTATCGCCACAAAGGCTTCATTCGCAGTGCTGGCGCAGCTTTGCGCGATGTATTGAAAGGGGACTGGACTTCTTTCCGGACGCGCCTCAAGGTGCTTTCAGGAAAAGAAAAAGATCCTTTTGATGTATACGGCGAGCTGGGGGATTTCTGTTTCGAAAACAAAATAGCGCTTTTCTGTTTTTTTCTGATGCGCAGCGGTACCAAGTATGACCGCAGTGTTCATCCTTCCTCTCCCGCTTTTAAAGCAGTAGTAAAGACATTGACAGATAATTATGTGCAGTGCGGACTGCACCCTTCTTATGATTCAAAAAACGATGCTACCGTGTTGAAGCGAGAAATGGAAGCTTTGCGGCAGGCAGGTGTCAGTCCCATTATCAGCAGTCGTCAGCACTTTCTTCGTTTTGATATCCGCCGCACACCGGCCCTGCTTCAGTCGGAGGGTATTGCTTACGACTTTACCATGGGCTTTGCGACAGGAGCTGGTTTCAGGGCAGGGACGAGTCTGCCGTTCCACTGGTATAATTTTGAGGAAGAAAAAAACGAAAATCTGGTGTTTGTGCCTTTTTGCGCCATGGATGGGGTCTGGTCCGTCTACGGCAACGCGGACACCGCAACTGCACTTCGAGAATTGGAAGCCTTGGCAGAGGACATCCGCCGACAAAAGGGTATTTTTATGAGCGTTTTTCATGAACGCAGTTTTTCGGACCACTTATATCCCGGATTTGGCACTTTGTATAAAAAGCTGCATTCAGGGCTGTCGGCATTTTCGCAGCACTGATATTTACCTTATCTTTAGGGGATGAAATTTCGGCAAGTTCTGTGGCCTCTGTGTATTATTTTATTCTTCAGTTCTTGTAAAAATGAACTCAAGGTCAATGCCCCGTATAAGGAGATTCCCAGTATTTATGCCATCCTGAATCCAACAGAAGCGGAACAAATGATCCGTATCAACAAAGTGTTTTTGGGCGAAGGCGATGCGAATAAAATGGCTAAAGTCAGTGATTCAGTCAATTATGCAGAAAACGAATTGGAAGTAAAACTCGAACGCTTTCTGGATGGAAAAAAAGTGCAGGCCAGTGCCTTCCGTCTAAACGGAGCCGACAGTACCGATATTATTTTCACCGAACGCATGATTGATACCCAGCCCGGTTCTTTTTCTACCTCTCAGCGCGTTTACGTCACCCGCCATAAATTATTTGAGACCGGTGAATACCATTTGACCGTGACGAACCGGCACACGGGAAATATTTTCCGCGCCAAAGCCACATCTCTGAAACCGGTGGATTTGTCGATGTTTAAACCCTTGAGTGATCTTCCCAATTATCCCTATCCGGGTAACAGCTCAAATGACGCCTACATCGACTATAGTCAAGTCAACCCCAAGCCCCCTTACGAAATTAGGTACATGACGAATACAGCCTATACCTATCAGCTCATTATTCGGTTCCACATTAATGATAGTTTGCAGGGCCAAGCTTCGGAGATTTTGGTGGATTACAACGCGGGGACCAAGACTATTCGTGACGCTCAGCGCTTGAATGGCGCTGGAGTCAGCTTCGTCTCCCACACTTTTACAGGCGGGGGTATTTTCACCACACTTGGAAGCGATATGGCCAAGCGCAAGAATGACATCATTGGGCGCCGGGTGAATTATTTAGAGTATATTATTTACAGTTCGACGCTGGAATATTCGGATTATATGGACTATATCAAACCCTCTTTGAGTATTAACCAGAACAAGCCACTCTATAGTAACTTTGAGGATGCAGCGGCGCTTGGCGTGTTTACCTTTCGTTCACGACGCAGTGTGACCAAACAGGCCTCCACCTTTTTCCTGAATGCTATTGCCTCAAATCCCTCAACCTGCTCCTACAAGTTTTTTAATCAGTTTTTGACCGTTAGCGGTTGCAAATAACTGGCATTATTACTTGATTTCCGGCCGCTTACAGCCAGTTTTTCCTGCTTTTCTAAGGCATTCATGACAGTCTGGCAGAATACAGCCCCGCCAGGCCTTTGGCATATTTATTGCGACTTGGCTCAGAGAATTGACAATCAAATTATATTCAAAATACAATAAACATGGGAAAAATAATTGGAATAGATCTGGGAACCACCAATAGTTGCGTTTCCGTTATGGAAGGTAATGAACCGGTAGTAATTGCCAACAACGAAGGAAAACGCACTACCCCTTCGGTTGTGGCTTTCGTAGAAGGTGGTGAGCGTAAGGTCGGAGATCCGGCAAAACGCCAGGCTATCACCAATCCTAGAAAGACAGTGTATAGTATCAAGCGTTTTATGGGGCATACCTTTGATGAGGTAGGAACTGAAATTTCGCGCGTACCGTATGAAGTCGTAAGAGGAGAAAACAGTACACCACGTGTGCAGATTGACGACCGCAAATACACGCCTCAGGAAGTATCGGCCATCATTCTTCAAAAAATGAAGAAGACAGCAGAAGATTATCTGGGGACAGAAGTGACCGAAGCGGTAATTACTGTGCCGGCCTATTTTAACGATGCGCAGCGCCAGGCAACGAAAGAAGCGGGCGAAATCGCAGGATTAAAAGTCCGCCGTATCATCAACGAACCAACTGCTGCTGCTTTGGCTTATGGTATGGATAAAAAGAACCAGGATATGAAAATCGTCGTGTTTGACTGCGGTGGCGGTACACATGACGTGTCTGTTCTGGAATTAGGGGACGGTGTATTCGAAGTAAAAAGCACCGACGGGGATACCCACCTAGGTGGTGACGATTTTGATCAGGTCATCATTGATTGGTTGGCAGAAGAATTTAAAAAAGATGAAGGACTTGACTTACGTCAGGATCCAATGGCATTGCAGCGTTTGAAAGAAGGTGCGGAAAAAGCAAAGATTGAATTATCCAATTCGAACAGCACTGAAATCAACCTGCCTTATATCATGCCAGTAAATGGTATGCCAAAACACTTAGTGAAAACGCTGACACGTGCAAAATTTGAACAATTAGCCGATAGCCTTATTCAACGCACCATTGCCCCTTGTCGCTCTGCCCTTAAGAATGCTGGACTTGATGCTAAGGATATCAATGAAGTTATTCTGGTAGGTGGATCTACTCGTATTCCTGCCATTCAAGCTGCCGTAGAGAAGTTTTTCGGAAAGGCTGCGAACAGAAGTGTGAACCCAGATGAAGTGGTGGCTTTAGGCGCTGCCATTCAAGGTGGTGTATTGACCGGTGAGGTGAAAGATGTCTTGTTACTCGACGTGACACCTCTTTCCTTAGGTATCGAAACTATGGGCGGTGTATTCACCAAACTGATTGAATCTAACACCACTATTCCGACTAAAAAGTCCCAGGACTTTAGCACAGCAGCTGACAACCAGCCAAGTGTGCAGATTGTGGTGTATCAAGGTGAACGCCCGATGGCAAAAGACAATCGTAAGTTAGGTGAATTTAACCTCGATGGTCTACCGCCAGCACAGCGCGGTGTGCCACAAATTGAAGTGACCTTTGACATTGATGCAAATGGTATCTTAAACGTCAGTGCAAAAGACAAAGCAACAGGTAAGTCCCACAATATCCGCATCGAAGCGAAAAGTGGTCTGAGTCAGGAAGAAATTGATCGCATGAAACGTGAAGCCGAAGTGAATGCGGAAGCTGACAAAAAAGCGAAAGAGGAAATTGAGAAGCTGAATGAAGCAGACTCGATGATCTTCCAGACTGAAAAGCAACTGAAGGAGTTTGGTGATAAAATTCCAGCGGAGAAAAAAGCACCGATTGAAGCGGCGCTTACCGATTTGAAAGCAGCGCATGCTTCTAAAGATTTGGAAAAAATTGCAGCAGCTCTGTCAACCATGAATACGGCCTGGAGTGCCGCAAGCGAAGATATGTACAAGGCACAGCAGGGTGGCGCTCAGGGCGGTCCTGAAGGCGGTCCTCAGCCAAATGCAGGCGAACAGAAAGGTGGAGGCAGCTCTGAAAATGTCACAGATGTTGATTTCGAAGAAGTAAAATAACAAATCCTTCAACTAATCTTAAATCCCTCGGAATTTTTCCGGGGGATTGTTTTTTCACTCAATTAATTTCGGAACTTCAATAACGGATGCGGTGAAAAATTACCTGGTCAAGCAATTATACAGAAGTCTTTTTTATCCTTTGCTCTTTTTGGCACTGGTCTGGCTGGTTTTTTATATTCAGAATCTCCGCGCCGATCATCTGACACAGTTAGGTGTCTTGCCCCGCGAGGCCAGGGGATTGGCTGGCATCCTCCTCTCCGTATTTATTCACAACGATTTCAGCCACATTGCTTCCAATTCCATCCCCCTCTTGGTACTGGGTCTGATGTTGTTTTTCTTTTATCGTAAGATTGCTGTTCCTGCCTTTATATGGATCTGGCTGATTAGCGGACTGTGGCTATGGATTGGAGGCAGAAATAATGCTCAGCATCCAACTTATCATATTGGCGCCAGCACGCTGGTCTATGGACTCGCCACTTTTTTATTTTTCAGCGGGGTTTTTCGTCGTCACCTGCAGCTGATGGCCGCATCTGCGATGGTGGTATTTATGTATGGCGGCATCATGTGGGGGATTTTTCCACTAAAGACTGAAATTAGCTGGGAAGGCCATTTATTTGGTTCCTTGGCAGGGGTGCTGGTTGCATTTAATTACCGAGAAGAGGGCCCGCAACGGCGACGCTACGATTGGGAAAATGAAACGGATGAGCTGGAGCTTTTGCAAGAAGAAGCCCTCCCGGACCTTGCAGAGGAAAGTGGAGAGGCTCCGATTCAGTTGGAAGATAACCGTATAACAGGGTATCAGATTCGTTATCTCTATAAAGAAGAAAAAGGGGAGGACAAGTCCCCTTCCAGTTCCGACAAAAGCGGCTGACTATGGTTTATACAGAATAAAAAAGGACACGGTTATGTGTCCTTTTTTATTTTCAATTTAAAGCGATCGGTTTAACGGAACTGAACATCAAAGCGATCGAGATTCATCACCTTCGTCCAGGCCTTTGCAAAATCTTTTGTCAGCTTTTCATTTGCATCATTGCTGGCGTATACTTCAGCAAGCGCGCGGAGTTCAGAGTTAGAGCCGAAGATGAGATCGGCACGACTGGCGGTCCATTTTTTCTCTCCTGTTTTGCGTTCAAATCCTTCAAAAAGTTCTTTGGTATCATCAACTGGTTTCCATTCGTATTTGATGTCCATGAGATTGACAAACCATTCATTGTTCAAGGTTTCTTTTTTAGTGGTGAGCATTCCAGTAGTGGAATTATCGAAATTTGCCCCGATGGCGCGCATACCACCAACTAATACGGTGAGTTCAGAAGTGGTGAGCGTCAGCATTTGCGCTTTGTCCACCAACAGTTGTTCCGTAGGAAGGGTGTAGCGGGTTTTGAGATAATTCCTGAATCCATCTGCCATGGGCTCCAGTAGACCGAAGGATTCTAGATTGGTTTGTTCCTGTGAAGCATCCATGCGCCCTGCAGTGAAGGGCAGTTCCATTGTGAAACCCGCGTTCAGAGCCGCTTTTTCGACACCTGCATTTCCGGCGAGGACAATCAAATCCGCCAGAGAGATTTTTCGCGGCGCATTTTTTTCATTAAATTCAGTTTGAATTTTTGTTAAAGTTGTCAGTACTTTTTCCAGTTGCTTCGGATTATTTACTTCCCAGTTGCGCTGTGGTAATAAGGCAATGCGGGCGCCGTTGGCACCACCACGCCGATCACTGTTACGATACGTAGAGGCAGATGCCCAGGCCGTGCTTACTAATTCACTGATCGTGAGTCCGGAATTAAGTAGTTTTGCTTTTAGAACTTTGAGGTCCGCCGCAGTGACAAGTTTGTGATTGCACACAGGAATCGGATCCTGCCAGATCAACTCTTCTTTTGGTGCTTCTGGACCGAGATAAGTGCTGCGCGGCCCCATGTCCCTGTGCGTTAATTTAAACCAAGCTTTGGCAAATGCTTTGGCAAAGCGTTCCGGATCGGCCATGAATTGGCGCGATACCCTATCATACGCGGTATCCATGCGCAAAGAAAGATCGGTGGTCAACATCGTCGGTATTTGTTTTTTTGTCGCATCGAATGCATCCGGATTAACAGGCGCTGCATTTTTTGCTTCCCACTGATATGCACCGGCTGGACTTTTTGTCAGCTGCCACTCATAATCATACAAAGTAGTGAGGTAACCCAGTCCCCATTTGATTGGCGTCGATGTCCAAGTAACTTCTAGTCCCGATGTAATCGCATCTTTACCAACACCACTGCCGTAGGTACTTTTCCAGCCCATGCCTTGTTGTTCAATGCTTGCTTTTTCAGGTTCAGCGCCGACGTGTGATGCGGGAGCCTTGCCATGTGTTTTTCCAAAGGTATGACCACCTGCAATCAAAGCTACCGTTTCTTCATCATTCATGCCCATGCGCTTGAAGGTCTGTCGGATATCCTTTGCCGCTTCAATCGGATCGGGATTACCATTGCGCCCTTCTGGATTGACATAGATTAAGCCCATTTGCACGGCAGCCAGTGGCTTTTCTAATTCACCTGCAGCATTTCTTCTGTTGTCTTCTAGCCATTTTTTCTCACTGCCCCAATACACATCTTTTTCTGGCTCCCACACATCCACACGGCCAGCTGAGAAACCATAGGTTTTAAACCCCATATTTTCTAGTGCGACATTTCCTGCCAGTATCATGAGATCAGCCCAGGAAACACTGCTTCCGTATTTTTGTTTCACGGGCCATAATAAACGGCGCGCTTTATCGAGATTGGTATTGTCTGGCCAACTATTTTGTGGCGCAAAGCGCTGCATGCCTGAACGTGAACCTCCGCGCCCATCTGCAGAGCGATAGGTGCCTGCACTGTGCCAGGCCATGCGGATGAAGAGGGGGCCATAATTGCCAAAATCGGCAGGCCACCAATCCTGTGACTCGGTGAGAACTTTTTCAATATCTTTTTTCAGGAGTTGATAATCAACCAGACTGAAGGCCTTGCGGTAATCAAATTCTACACCTAGGGGATTGGAACGTTCTGAATTCTGACGGAGAATATCTAGATTCAGTTGGTTCGGCCACCAGTCTCTGTTCGTATTTGCTTTTACTGCCGCCTCCCTTTTTAGGGTGGTTTCTGATTTAGCAGGATCAGAGGAAACGCTTGGCGCGGCCTCTGGCTTCTTTTCCTGCGCTGCTGCTGCAAGGGCAGTAAAGAATAAAATTGAAATTAGTTGTGTATGCTTCATGTTTTTTTCCAGTATAAAGTAAAGTTAAGGCATTATATTACATTGATAGAGATAATAATATTTATATTTGGTATTGATAGTATCTATAATATGAATTTACAGCAATTGGAGTACCTGATCGCACTTGACCGTTATAAAAGTTTTAGTAAAGCCGCCGACGCTTGTTTTATTACGCAAGCAACCCTCAGCACCATGATCAAACGTTTGGAACAGGAGCTTGACTTGGTTTTGTTTGATCGCAAAACGAGCCCCGTTATTACGACCGACTATGGCAAAGAGATTATAAAGGAAGCTAAGAAAATAGTATACCATGCGCAACGTCTTCGCGAACGTTCTTCGGAGATTCGCGGGGTTGTAGAGGGCGTGCTCCGTCTCGGCGTCATTCCGACAGTGGCTGCCAATTTGCTTCACCGGGTATTGCCGGCTATTTTAAAAAAGTACCCGCGCCTTTTTATCCAGGTGGAGGAAATTACAACCGCCGCCATTCTCACTAAAATTAAAAATAATGAACTCGATGCCGGCATTGTCTCAACGCCACTCCGCCATGCGGATCTGGAAGAGGAACTCCTCTATTACGAAAAGTTGATGGTGTATGGTTCCGGTTCTAGCCCGCATCAGCGTTTCAGCAGTCCGCATGAATTGGGCAAAGAAGACCTTTGGCTGCTGGAGAAGGGAAACTGCATCACGGATCAGATTCTGAATGTGTGCCAGTTGTCTGGTAAAAAAATGGTCAATAATCTTAGTTTTCACCCTAACTCGTTTGAGAGCCTGATTCATCTTGTGGACCAGATGAAAGGTCTTACACTCCTTCCTGAACTCTATGTGTATGATTTAGATAAAAGCCGTAAGAAGAACGTGTATGATTTTGTGGCGCCCTTTCCTGTCCGTGAAATTAGTCTGGTATATTCAAGGCCTTATGCCCGACAAGGAATTCTGTCAGCAGTTTCAGATGAAATCCGTAAACGCATACGTCCCGAATTACAGACCAGTAAGTTGAAGAACCGGGAGATGACGATTGCGCAGATTTAAATTTTTTGTTCTTCGAGATAACGAAAGGCCGCCCCTAAGGCTTTACTCAAATCGCTTGCCAGCACGCTCTCCTGACTTACGGTTTCCGCACACAGGTCGGCTGCAAGTCCGTGCACAAAAGTCCCTATCAGCGCAGCCTGAGGAGAAGTATAACCGCGACTTAGGAGACCCAACAGTATTCCGGTGAGTGTATCGCCACTGCCACCTTTGGCCAGAGCGGGGTTTCCGGAGGAGTTGAAAAATAAATTTCCGTCCGGCATAGCAATGATGGTGTGTGCACCTTTGTATAAGAGCAGACAATTGTAACGCATGGCAAATTGTCGGATAACCGGTAAGCGATCAAAATCATCCTGCACTTTTTCCGTGAGTCGTTCAAATTCACCGGGGTGTGGACTGAGGATTGTCGCTGCTGGCAAATACTCCAGCCAAGTTTTATTGCTGGCGAGCAGCGTTAATCCATCCGCATCAATTATTAAAGAACTCCCGGTATACTGTATGATTTTTTTAAGAACGGTTTCTGTTTCTGCAGCAGTTCCAGTGCCGGGACCGAAGGCAATGGCATCATATTTTTCTGAAAGTTCGACTTGGCTGATGTAGCTGGCGTGAACATCTTGAGCGCTCATCGCTTCTGGCAGTCGGCTTTGAAGCGCTTGAATGGTCTCAGCGACACTGTGTAATGTAAGCAAACCTGCTCCACTTCGCAGGCAAGCTTCTGCTGCCAGTATGGCGGCGCCACTCATGCCCTTACTTCCTGCTAGCAACAGTGCATGTCCATAATGTCCTTTGTGCGAAAACTTTAGACGGGGCTTTAAGAGTCCTGCTATTTCCCCTGCGGTGAGGTAATGCAGATTTGTGGAGACAGAGTTAAGTTCCGAAATCGAAAGTCCAATCGGGAGTAATTCGAATTCGGGGACAAAAGCTTGATTCTGCGGCAGGAGAAATGCCAGTTTGGGAAATTGAAAACTAAGGCAGAGATGGCAGCGAATAATGCTTTTATGCTGTGCTGAAGAGGTATCTGCAAAGAGTCCGCTTGGAATATCGATACTGATGACAAAGCGATAGCTTGCATTAATAAAGTCAATGGTCTCTGCAACGAGTCCCTCCGGTGCGCGACTCAGGCCGGTACCGAGCAGGGCATCTACGGCATAGTTAGCCTCCGTGTTTATTGGTGTATGCAGGTCTGAGAGGGCAGTGACCGTATGTAAGGCCCCAGGTTGTATTTCACTGAGTTGCTTCCAATTGACTTCACAATCGGTACTCCGCTGTGCAGAAGTGGCCAGGTAAAAAACCTGAATTTTTCGGCCTTTTGCCAGCAGCAAACGGGCAATGGCTAGACCGTCTCCCCCGTTATTTCCCGAACCACAAAAAATGCTGATGGTGTCTTTTTCTGGTACTAGAGCCAGAAGACGCTCTGAGCAAGCTTTAGCAGCCCGTTCCATGAGTTCATGACTCGTAATGTTCTGCAATTGAATACTTGCAGCATCTAAAGCGCGGGATTGTTCTGTCGTGAGAATTTTCATCAGTGGTAAACTTAATCACATTTATCGCACTTCTCTTTTTTATTTTTCTTTGGAAGAAAGCGATAGAGGAGATAAGCGACACTTAGGCCAATCAACAGATATACCAACAGATTTTGAATCATTATTTTTTCAGAATAGGAAGATAAATACAGGAAGCGGCATCTGCCTGTTGAAGTACTTTTATTTCTGCGACTTTAAAATCCGTATCGGGACACTTATAGATATTGACGAATTGTTGCGGATTCCGATCAAAGAGCGGAAACCAACTGCTTTGCACCTGAATCATGAGTGTATGGCCTTTCTTAAAGGTATGCGCTACATCGGGCAGATCGAATTTTACCGTCTCTGTCTGACCCGGTGTAAAGGCTGCAGGATGTTCGAAGGACTGACGGTAACGCCCTCTGAATATTTCCCCACGCACCAACATTTGATAACCACCCATCTCCGCTTCTGTTTTTAAGCCTTTGCAACATTCTTTTTCATCGTATTTAAAAGCGGTAGGAAAGACATCGATCAACTTGACAACAAAGTCAGCATCGCTGCTGCTGAGTTGTACTTTTAAGTCGGCGGTAACCGGTCCTGCCAGTGTCAGATCTTCTTCCAATAACAGTTCATAAACCAACACATCTGGCCGTCTCGCTGCAAAACGCTGATCATCGCTCATGTATTCACGCGTGCGCGCAGGATGGATGTGCTCGGTATAGGGGACAGGTTTAGCGGGATCACTTGTATACCGCGCTGCACTTTCAGCAATCACGGGCTTTTCAAAACTTAAGCGCTGACCGCTGTGTAAATAAACGGCTTCTTGTTTCATTTGTAGAGGAGGCCACTGATCAAAGGACTTCCAATTATTCTCACCGCTGAAAAATATACTGGCTTCCGCGGCTTTTGCGAGACTGCCCTTGCCTTTAAGATGGTAGTTAAAAAAAGGTAGCTCTAAACTATCCTGATACCAGGTGGCGGTCTTGCTGCCAAAGCGGATATTACCCAGATAGCTGCCGTCACCACGACTCCAGCCACCGTGAAACCAAGGGCCCATTACTAGGCGGTTATTGGTAGTAGGACTTTGTTTTTCAATCGCTTTGTATAGGTTCCACGCACCATAACAATCTTCTGCATCAAAGCTCCCACCTACCACCATCAATGCAGGTTTCAGCTGATAACAATTTCTGCGTGCATCGCGGGCTTTCCACCAGTCATCGTAATCGGGATGTTGAATCAATTCATTCCAAAATGCAATGCTATCGCCAAGCAGAGCAGTAAAATTGCGGACCGCGCCGGTCTTCAGAAAAAAATCATAATTATCATTGCCAGGCATCACATAACCGGGCTTCCCTTTTGTGGTGGGTGAAGGACGGGGACGGCCAAAACCAGAATAAAATGCAAAGGCATCCATTAAGGCAAAAGCACCGTTGTGATGGAAATCATCGCCAAGGAACCAATCCGTCACTGGCGCCTGTGGACTCACTGCTTTTAGGGCTGGATGTCCGCTCAAAGCACCCATGGTTGAATAGAAACCGGGATACGAAATACCGAAAATACCGACGCGTCCATTGTTATTTTTAATATTTTTAATGCACCAGTCGATAGCATCGTAAGTGTCGCTTGGTTCATCACTGTTGGTTTTTTTTCCTTTGCTAGTTGGTTTAGAGAGGGGGCGGACATCCATAAATTGACCCTCGCTCATGTAACAACCTCTCACATCTTGGAGCACCAGTATATATCCTTCGCGCAGGTAATTTGCCCAGTGGGGAGCATGCAGGCGCGTGGAAAAAGTAGTACCATAGGGCGCCACCGAGTAGGGGGTTCTCACCATTAAGATGGGATGTGCTTCTGACTGATTTTTAGGGGCATAAACCGCCGTGAATAAATGGATGCCATCCCGCATAGGAATTTGAACTTCCTGTTTGGTGTAATTTTGTCGAACCCAGGCAGAATCAATGGCTTGTCCCCTTACACTGCCGCAAAAAGCAGCAGCTAACAAGAAAAATAAATGCAATTTCATAAGTATATCCGTAACGCTCTCTCCCCTAAATTTACGGGTTTTTTGATTAACAGGTGTACGTTCAAAAGATCAGCCCAAACAATGCCTGAAAACCATACCATTCCTCTATTTTTAAAGGATAATGGCGACAGAAAAGAAAAACAAGTTCAGAGGCGATCCGTTTGCAGAAGCAGCTGCAACGGAGCAGGAAGAAAAGATAGCAGAGAGGAACGATGTACAGGATTATGAAGTAAAAGCGCCGCGCAAAAATAAATCCAAATCGGCCGCGAAACCCACTGAAACAACAGCCCCTAGTAAAAGCGAAAAAGAGAAAGTGCCCTCGCCGGGATTCAGTGAGCGTTTGGCACTGGCACTTCGGATCTACCGGGATGAAAAAACACAAAAGATTGTTGGTCTGTTATTAATTCTTGCAGGCGCCTACCTTTGCATTGCTTTTGTATCTTAT
Organism: Sphingobacterium thalpophilum; assembly: GCA_943325195.2. GTDB lineage: Bacteria > Bacteroidota > Bacteroidia > B-17B0 > Aurantibacillaceae > Aurantibacillus. Next base: position 14,793 of record CALPON020000056.1, read on the forward strand.
TTCAGCAGTTGGGATGTGGATCAGGATAAGGTCTTAGGGGACGATTTATTCCTGCCGGAGACGCGTGTGCAAAACTGGTTAGGGAAGATCGGCGCTTTGGTTTCACACTTTTTTATGTATTCTGCTTTTGGTGCCGCTTCCTTTTTGTTGGTGCCCGTGCTGGTCCTATATGGTGTGCAGAAATTAGTACAGCGTCCCTTCATCCGGGTGGGTGCCTTCAGCGCCAAGTGGCTGTTTCTGACGGTCTGGTCTTCCCTCGTGCTCGCTACAATTTTTTCAGATCGTCTTTTTTTTATGGGCGGCGGTTTTGGCTTTTTTGTGAATGTGGCTATCAGTAATTATTTGGGGACCATTGGTCTTGTTGCCTTGCAGGTTGTTTCGATGCTTATTTTTCTTGTGCTGAGTATTAATCTTTCTTTCCGTTTACCTCTCCGTGAACTGGTTCAAGAAAAGGAGGAGGAAGACGAGTCCGTCATTGAAAATACGGTGGTGGAAACTCCCAAGAGAGAATTTAATGCTTCCTTCAATGAACTAAGGGAATCTACACTGAGTGCGGATGAAGAGGCAGCGCTCTTAAATTTTGAAGTTATTACCCGCGCGCCCGAAGCAGAAGTGGCAGAAGTAGGTGCTGATCCAGCTTTTGAAATACTGCCTATGGTCGAAGAAGAGCAGCCAGTAGCTGCCATCGTGGAAGCACCGGCAGAGATGGGACAAGCCATGGAGATGGATGCCACCGTGATTGCTCAACCACAGCGTCCAACATCAGAACCAGAACTCGTCATTGCACCGCTGGCCAAAGAGGCGGATATGATTGAGGATGAAAATAAAGCGGCACATTTGGTGGAGCAGTTTGGCGAGTACGATTCCACGCTTGATTTGGGCTCCTACCAGTTTCCGCATTTTGATTTATTGAATGATTATGGGAACATTCACAGTAAGGTCAATCAGGATGAGTTGATTGCCAACAAAAATAAAATTCTGGGAACGCTCAAAAATTACGGCATTGAGATTGACAAAATCAGCGCTACGGTGGGCCCCACCGTCACCCTTTATGAGATTGTGCCTGCCGCCGGTGTGCGGATCAGTAAAATAAAAAATCTGGAGGATGATATTGCATTAAGTCTGGCTGCATTGGGCATACGGATTATTGCGCCTATTCCCGGAAAAGGCACTATTGGTATTGAAGTACCGAATCAGACACCTGAAATGGTGCCGATGCGGAATATTCTGGCTTCTGAAAAATTTAATAATTGTCAGTTTGAACTGCCGATTGCGCTGGGGAAAACCATCAACAACGAAATTTTTATTGCCGATCTGGCGAAGATGCCTCACTTGCTCATGGCGGGTGCAACGGGACAAGGTAAGTCTGTTGGCTTGAACGCAGTGCTGGTGTCCTTACTCTACAAGAAGCATCCATCACAGGTTAAGTTTGTGCTCGTCGATCCCAAAAAAGTGGAATTGACCTTATTTAATAAAATCGAACGGCATTTCCTCGCTAAACTACCGAATTCAGAAGATGCGATTATAACGGACAATACAAAGGTCATCCACACACTTAATTCCCTTTGTATTGAGATGGATAACCGTTATGCCTTGCTGCAAGATGCTCAGGTGCGAAACATTAAGGAATACAATACAAAATTTGTGGCCCGTAAATTAAATCCAAATGATGGCCATAAATTTCTCCCCTACATTGTGCTGGTGGTGGATGAGTTTGCGGACTTAATCATGACAGCAGGAAAAGAAGTGGAGACACCGATTGCCCGTCTGGCGCAGTTGGCCCGTGCCATTGGTATTCATTTGATTATTGCGACACAACGGCCTTCAGTAAATATTATTACTGGGACGATTAAAGCTAACTTTCCCGCACGTATCGCATTTCGTGTGACGAGTAAGATTGACAGTCGTACAATTTTGGATAGTGGAGGTGCTGATCAGTTAATTGGGCGGGGTGACATGCTTTTAAGTACAGGCAATGACCTCATTCGGATTCAGTGTGCCTTTGTTGATACGCCTGAGGTGGAGAAGATCACGGAGTTTATCGGTAATCAGCGCGGTTACCCCAGTGCCTTCTTATTACCGGAATATGTGGGAGAAGATGGTGACGGCACGAAAGAAGAAGTCGATCTCAGCGAGAGGGATAAAATGTTTGATGAGGCTGCTAAATTGGTGGTACAGTTCCAGCAGGGCAGTGCCAGCTTTTTGCAACGTAAACTGAAACTTGGTTATAACAGGGCGGGTAGGATTGTAGATCAACTGGAAGCGGCTGGCATCATCGGGCCTTTTGAAGGTAGTAAGGCGCGAGAAGTGCTGACACGCGACCTTCAGCAGCTGGATGAGATTTTACAGCGGCTGAAAGCACGATAGGGGAGCTGTCTTAAATAAC
>CALPON020000057.1 GCA_943325195.2 Sphingobacterium thalpophilum
ACGAGCAACTTTAAAGTCATCCGCACCAAAGCTTGGTGCAATGTGCACAATACCGGTACCGTCTGTGGTGGTGACAAAATCCCCACAAACGATGCGGAATGCATCGCCCTCAGTGGGTTGAGCAAAATTCAATAATTGATGATAGTTTAATCCTTCCAGTTCTGCGCCACTCAATTTTTTCTGGATGACAAAGGGAATAGCTTTATCGCCCGCTTTATACTCCTCTAGTTTTAGTTCTGCATTTTTGGGATTAAAATAGTTTGACAATAAGTCTTCTGCTACAAGTACTTTGATAGCTTTCATCTCTTCTCCCTTCAGGGGATTTGGATGAAAAGTCTGAACCAGCGCATAAGAAATCGCCTTGCCCACAGCAAGCGCAGTGTTAGAGGGCAGTGTCCAAGGAGTGGTGGTCCATGCCATCACATAAACTGGCAGATTGTCGGAATTTATTTTTTTCTCTGCCTCTGCTGTTAAGCGAAACATGGCGACAGCGCTGCGGTCCTTCACATTCCTATAGGTCCCGGGTTGATTTAATTCGTGTGAAGATAAACCAGTGCCCGCCGCCGGAGAATAAGGTTGAATGGTAAAACCTTTGTAAAGGAGGCCTTTCTCGGCCATGTTATTCAGCAGCCACCAGACCGATTCAATGTATTTATTATCGTAAGTGATGTAGGGGTCGCTCATGTCCACCCAGTAGCCCATCACCGAAGTGAGTTCTTCCCATTTGTCGGTGTACTTCATCACTTCCTTGCGACAGGCTTTGTTATAGTCTTCCACGCTGATGTAGCGGGTACTGTTTACATTGCCAATATCCTCTTTCGTGATGCCAAGGGTTTTTTCGACACCCAGTTCAATTGGCAGGCCATGTGTATCCCAGCCGGCCTTACGTTTCACCTGATAACCTTGAAGGGTTTTAAACCGGCAAAAAATATCTTTGATGCTGCGGGACATGACATGGTGAATACCTGGCAAGCCGTTGGCACTTGGTGGTCCTTCATAGAAAACCCAGGGCTTGTCGCTGCGGCGGCTTGTCAGTGACCTTTCAAAAGTGCTGTGTTCTTTCCAGAAAGCCAGCATGTCTTTTGAGATCTGTGACAAATCAAGTTTTTTATATTCAGGATATTTTTTCATAAAACTAAAACCGACATCCTCCGATTCAGCGCAGAGCCGGATTTTTTTAAAAAGGAGAGCGAATTTACTAATAAATTGGAAAATATAAGCCTTCCATTTCGTTAAAAAAACTAGGCTTTACCCATTGCACTAAACAAAAAAGCCACCCTGTCGGTGGCCTATAGATCGGAAAACTTACGCACTACATACCGCTGCTAAAGTGACTCATACTTTCACGCTTCATCGGGTTCACGTTAAGAACAGGGATGGGGCTCAGTTCTACTAATTTATGGCCAATCGTACCACTGAATCGCTCGCTGAACGACAAATCCTGCTGATTCATCTGAATGATCAAATCACAGTCATTTTTCAGAGCGTATTCGATAATAGCCTCTGCCGGCTTGGTACTTGGCAGTGAGCGATTGGTGCAACTTACCCCTTCCTGCTTTATGAATTTTTTCACCTGTTGAAGATAAGGCAGCAATTTATTTTCATACTCGTCATCGTTTGGTTTGAAAACAGAAACGATGCGAATATCCGCCTTGAAATAATGCGCCAATTGAACAGCGAAAGAAACTTTTTCGCGGCTTTCTGGACTTAAATCGAAAGGCATGACAATGTTTTTGATAGTATCCTTGGGATCACTGGAACGGAGTGTAATTACTGGACAAGGGGAGGTCGTGAGGAATTTGGTCACTGTGTTACCGCCACCAAACATGCCGGATTTAAACTTGGCATTTTCATCGAGTTTCATAAAGATGAGCGATGCTGTCACCTCTTCGGCCACATTTCCCAGCACCTCAAAGTACTCACCTTTTCTTCCAAGTGTTTCAACTTTTAAGCCGCTCTCTTCTGCCGTGCTTTGCGCCAGCGCATTTAGCTCGGTATTCTTTTCATTTTCATCTGTTGCCGAAATATAAAGGAGTATCAACTTGGATTTGGTGTATTTCGCCAGGGCGTATGATTGCTTAACAGCAAGGTAGGATTGCTTTGAAAAATCTATTGGTATGAGAATAGCCTGGTTTTCCTTTATGATCATATTCTGAGGATTTTGTTACTAAGTTAAAGAAAATAATGGTCCAGCAAAAAATTCTATAGGGGTTTTCTCCTTTTTGGCTAAATTATTAAATAAAAGCAAGTTGCGCTAATAAATAGTGATTTTTCACCAAAAAAAGATTGGCGCCGCGAGGGTATTCCAAGACTCATTCAACCGTTGCTATAACCTTCAGCTCAATGGCGATAGGCGTTGGCAGCTTATTGATTTCCAGTGTTGTACGACAAGGAGGGTTTTCCGAAAAATACTCTGCCCAAAGCTTGTTATAAATCGGGAAGTCATCCTTCATGTTGGTCAGGTACACGGTCACATCGATAATTTGAGACCAATCACTGCCGGCATCTTCCAGAATATACCGAATATTACGAAAAACGCTGTGGCACTGGGCTGCGATGTCATAAGACGTAATTTGTCCCTGTTCATCCAGTTCGACGCCGGGAATTTTTTTTGCACCTCGCTCCCGAGGTCCTACTCCGCTAAGAAACAGTAGGTTGCCCACCCTGCGGGCATGGGGGTACAATCCAACCGGCTCAGGTGCTTTGGAAGATTCTATCGCTGATATTTCTGACATAGCTTTAAAACAGCAAATTTAACCATATTCTTCGCATCGCCCATTCCCTGCCTGCTGAATAGTTGTAATTTTGTAGGTAGACATTATGAAAATTCAACAGCTTTACACCAACTGCCTAGCACAGGGCGCTTATTACATTGCCCACAAAGGCGAAGCGGTCATTATTGATCCCCTTCGCGAAACCAAACCGTATCTGGATTTGCTGGCGGCTAATAAGGACCAGCTGAAGTATGTATTTGAGACGCATTTCCACGCCGATTTTGTGAGTGGTCATGTGGACCTTGCGCTTGAAACTGGTGCCACCATTGTGTTTGGACCCAAAGCAAAAACAGACTACGCGAGTCACGTCGCAAAAGACGGGGAGGAATTTAAAGTTGGTGATTTGACAATCAAGGTCCTTCATACGCCAGGCCATACACTCGAGAGTTCCACTTTTTTACTGCAGGATGAAAACCTTCGTCCCCTCTGCATCTTCACAGGAGATACTTTATTTATCGGGGATGTGGGACGTCCCGACCTAGCAATCAAGTCCGATTTGACACAAGAGGACCTCGCTGGTATGCTGTATGAGAGCCTTCGAAATAAAATTATGCCTCTACCAGATGATGTCATCGTCTACCCCGCTCATGGCGCTGGTTCTGCCTGTGGAAAGAGCATGAGTAAGGATACATTTGATACCTTGGGTTCACAGAAAAAAAATAATTACGCTTTGGCAGACATCAGCAAAGCAGAATTTATTAAACAATTGACAGAAGGAATTCTGCCAGCACCGCAATACTTTGCGAAAAATGCCGCGCTAAATAAAGCAGGATACGATGCCTATGAGCAGGTGATTGCGCGGGGACGAAAAGGACTTAGCGCTGTGGAATTCAAAACAGCCATTGCGGAAAAAGATGCACTCGTGCTGGATGTCCGTCCTGCCCAAGAATTTGCAGCGGCTCATATTCCCGGTTCGCTATTTATTGGACTAGACGGACAGTTTGCGCCCTGGGTCGGCACCATCATCCGTGATTTATCCACCCCCATTTACCTCGTCTGTCCCACTGGTAAAGAGGAAGAAACCATTATGCGATTAGCCCGTGTTGGTTACGATCAGTGCAGAGCTTTCTTACATGGCGGCTTTGGCGCTTGGAAAGAAGCAGGACTAGAAACAGCCAGTATTGAAAGTATCAGCGCTGCTGAATTTATGGTCCGTTATGCACAAGGTGTGCGGACCTTAGATGTGCGCAAACCAGGCGAACATGACAGTGCCCGCCTTGCAAAGGCAGAAAACAAGCCCCTCGATTTTATCTATGAGTGGATGGACCAGATCGATCCTCATTCGCCGGTACTTATTCATTGTGCCGGTGGTTACCGCAGCATGATCACTGCGTCATTGCTGAAAGCGAATGGCCATTCAGCCCTGACAGATGTCCAAGGTGGCTTCGGAGCCATCAGCAAACTACCCGCTGCAGAAAAGGAACTGATGAAGGAATGCACAAACGCCTGATCACTTAATTTTTTGTAATTTTCCAGTATGTTTGAAGCCCTGAAGGCGCTTGACCGCGCCTTGCTGTTAGAAATTAATTCGCATCATCATCCCGGAGTAGATCAGGTGATGTGGTTTTTTAGTCTGACCTGGCCGACCGTTTTTATTGCACTTTCCGTTGCTTTTTATTTCTACTTCAAATTCAGTCCCCGAAAAGCCCTAGAGTTTTTGTTGGGTTGTGCTATTGTTTTTGCCTGTGCAGATTTAAGTTCAAACAGTATTAAACATAGCGTGAAGCGTTATCGTCCTACTCACAATCTTGAGATAAGCCAGCGCATACACACCGTCAATAATTACCGTGGCGGAAAATATACGTTCGTCAGCGGGCATGCTAGCAACACCTTCGGTATTATGACCTTTATTTTTTTATGCCTGCGCATGATTCCGATGTCGCGCCGGCTACTGCTCTTCCTCTACCCTGTGCTGGTGGTTTATAGTCGCATGTATCTCGGTGTGCATTATCCTAGTGATATTATAACGGGAACGGTCCTCGGCTTACTCTTCGGCTCCCTTGTTTTTTACATTATGAACAAATATTTTTTAAAGTTGGATGCAGGTGCGATTTAATTTTCTACTGCTGCTGATGCCCCTGTGCTACCTGTTGCCAGCACAGATGCCGGATACGGATATCTGGTTATTCAAACTGGAACGAGACAAGGAGCAAGGTCTTGTTCTAAAGGATGGGCGCAACCTAACGGCCCGAAAGGGTTACGACAATCAGCCAGCATTTTCAGCAGATGGCAAACAAATTTATTTTAGCAGTGTGCGCAGCGACTCGCAGGCCGACATTTACACCTGTGAATTAAAGACCGGAAAGATCAAAGCATTTACCATGAGTCCCGAAAGCGAGTATTCGCCAACGCCATACGGCGATGGTCGACTACTCAGCACCGTGATGGTAGAAAAAGATAGTGCACAGCGCATCCACTTTCTTGATGCCATCACCGCCCTTCCTGCAGGAAAGCTAAGCATTGATTCCGTTGGTTACTGTGCATTTGTAAATCAGGATACGGTGGTCTACTTTAAATTGACAGCGCCTCAAAGTTTGCGCTACTATGTGCGTAGTTCTGGTGAAAACCGTCTGATTTGTGCGAGTCCCATTCGCAGCATCGTAGCACTGAACCGCCATAGCTTTTTATATGGACAAAAAGATAGCAGTAGTACAACGTTTTACCGCTATGATTTTTTTCTTAAGAAAGCGGCTAAGCTCTGCGCTTTGCCATCGCTCAGCGAAGATGTGTTATGGGATGAAGAACTGGGGTTGCTGCGGTCAGAAAAGAGTCAGATTCTCCGCTATGAGGCAAAAAGCGGAGAATGGCAGGTTTTGTATGATTTCGCCTCCTTTGGAATTGAGACGATTGCCCGTTTCCGGTTGGATCTTCGGCATAAACAAATGGTAGTTGTGCAGGTCCACCCCGGGCCCTGATGACTGCTGATGAAAATAAATTGTACATTTAACTTTAAGCCCTGGCCGAATGAATTTATTCAGAAAAAAAAATATACAGACCATTCTTGATAACGCAGAAGCGCAGGAAAAGGAGCAGGGTATGTCACGACACTTGGGTGTGCGTGACCTTACCGCATTTGGTATAGCCGCCATTATTGGTGCCGGTATTTTTTCGACCATTGGTAAAGCGAGTGCAGACGGGGGGCCGGGCGTTATATTATTATTTTTGTTTACCGCACTAGCTTGCAGTTTTGCAGCATTTGCTTATGCGGAATTTGCTTCTCTAATCCCCGTCAGCGGCAGTGCTTATACCTACAGTTACGTCGCCTTCGGCGAACTCTTTGCCTGGATCATTGGCTGGGCATTGATTATGGAATATGCCATTGGCAATGTCACTGTCGCTATCTCCTGGTCAGATTACTTTACGGCGCTGGTGAAGAATATGAGTAGTTATAAAATACACGACTGGCTTTGTTTAGATTATTTTACTGCACGCGATCATCATGCGCTGGTTGCAGGCATGCTGCAGAGCGGGCAATCACTGCAGACCATTGCAATAGGTTCAGAAACCGGCATGCTCATGGAAGGTTACCGTGCGTTTGAGTCCGCACCAAGAATTGGAAACATGGCCCTCATTTTCGATCTACCTGCACTGGTAATTAATGTGCTAATCACGATGCTCGTTTACCGCGGCATTAAAGAAAGTAGAAATGCCGGTAATATTATGGTCCTGATAAAAATTGCCGTGGTTCTAATGGTCATTTTTGTTGGGGCATTTTACGTCGATACAAACAACTGGGATCCCTTCCTGCCCAACGGAGTGGGAGGATTATTGAAGGGTATCAGTGCGGTGTTTTTTGCTTACATTGGTTTTGACGCCATCAGCACCACTGCAGAAGAATGTAAAAACCCTCAACGTGATCTACCGCGTGGTATTCTCTATTCCATTCTTATCTGTACCGTTTTATACGTTGCTATTGCCTTGGTGATTACCGGCATGGTCAAGTATTCCGAATTAAATGTTGGCGACCCCCTCGCTTATGTTTTTGAAAAAGTAAAGGATCTTCATTGGTTAAGTGGTGTTATCGCCATCAGTGCAGTAGTGGCCATGGCCAGTGTCATGCTGGTTTTTCAGCTTGGTCAGCCGCGCATCTGGATGAGCATGAGCCGCGATGGTTTATTGCCGGCTGCCTTCTCACGCATTCATCCAAAATATAAGACACCGAGCTTTTCAACGATTGTGACCGGACTGTTGGTAGCGATACCCATCTTTTTTGTGGACATTAATATGGTAACGGACATCTGTTCAGCAGGAACCTTATTTGCCTTCTGTCTGGTCTGTGGTGGTGTCCTGAAGTTACGAATGGATCCCAGCGCACCGCCATCCAAGTTTAAAACGCCGTATGTAAATGCCGGTTATGTAGTGCCATTTCTATTTGCGGGAACCTTGGCATATATGCTGATGTCAGAAGAGTTACGGACGACTTACTTTCAGATTGAGAATACAGCTTCTTTCTTGCACCGATTTCCGGACTATTGTTTTCTGCTTGGATTCGGCATTTTTACGGTTATGAGTGTGCGTTATCGTTTTTCACTCATTCCTTCACTTGGATTGTTGTGCTGTTTTTACATGCTTTCACAACTTGGCTATAAAAACTGGCTGTATTTTGGCGTCTGGCTGATCATCGGTCTGATCATTTATTTTGTTTATGGACGCCGTCACAGTAAATTAGCAACTCATTAGAACTTAAGATATGTTGGTTTGCATTACCGGAGCAAGTTCCGGAATAGGAAAAAGTACCGCACAACTATTTGCTGCGCATGGTCATGATCTCATTATTACCGGAAGACGGGCAGAGCGCTTGACAGATTTACAAAAGGAGCTCACGGAAAAATACAAAGTCCGCATTCAAGTGCTTGTGCATGATGTCCGCAACTACGAAGAAACTAAAAGTGCCATCGATGCCTTATCAGAAGAATGGCGGGACATTGACCTGCTGGTGAATAACGCTGGACTAGCAGCTGGACTTTCGTCGATACAGGACGGGGACTTAGGACACTGGGAACGGATGATTGATACCAATGTGAAGGGACTGCTTTACATGACGCGACTGGTAGCTGCTCTGATGATTCCCCGTAAAAAAGGCCATATCATTAATATCGGTTCCATTGCAGGAAAAGAAGTTTATGCCAACGGAAATGTGTACTGCGCGACCAAACATGCGGTAGATGCTTTGAGTAAAGGCATGCGGATTGATTTGTTGCCACACCAAATTAAAGTCACCGCTATTCATCCCGGCATGGTAGAAACTGAATTCAGCGTGGTGCGATTTGACGGAGACGAAGAACGCGCGAAAAAAGTATATGCAGGCATGCAGCCCCTGTTACCAGAAGATATTGCAGAAACCATTTACTGGGCAGCATCCAGACCAGCACATGTCAATATTAACGACCTTGTAATCATGCCCGCGGTACAAGCCAATGCCACTACCGTCATCCGTCATTAACCAATCATGTCCTTAAACCGGCAGATCATAGCGTTTGTTTTTTTTCTTTGCCTACTCAGCGGAAGCTATCAGGCGCAGAGAAAAAATAATTCGTCCGGAAGACATGCGGGTAATGGCTGGCGCTACAATCTGGGCACCGGGCTTAACTTTTATACTACCAATGATAAACACGGGGTTGACCCAAAACAACTACTCAATGTCACCTTTGGCATTCGCCGCGAGTTGCGCGTAACGCGTGACTTTAAGACCTACCTTTTATTTGGTGCAGAATATGTGTTTCATGGTGTCAATTACCGATCTTATTATTTTAAGCCAGACTCGGTAAAAATTTATGACCGCAAATACAGTTACAACTATGCCTTATCCGTTAATGAAATTCATATTCCTCTTGAAATAAAATATCTGTTGCGTCGCGAGGACAACAGTTTATTTAGTCCCTATCTACTTTTCGGTTATCATCTCCGTTACCTTGGACCCTCCTCGCTTAAAGTTACCAAGGGTGATGTGCTTTACCAGACGGACCGCCCGGACATGCGCTTCCGAACTTTTTTATTTAGTGAGAAAATAAATGCGTCTCTCTGTGCAAGTCTTGGCTGGCAGGTGAATCATCTCGGCGAGGGGAAAAAATGTTTATTTGTCGAAGCCAATTTTCAATACGGATTTTCGGACTATTATTTCCGCAGCGACTATTCAGCCTCCTCGATGTATTTGAATTGTATTCAGGTGACATTTAATATCGGCGCCAAGTTCTAAGTTTTGCATAATCGCTCTGCAAAGCTTATCTTTATTTAAGGATCAAATTTTTTCAGAAATGGACAGGAGAAGTTTTTTGCTGGCCAGTGCCGGCAGTATAAGTGCATTGGATCTCTTTGCAAGCATAGATCGTCCTTTTGCAATGCGCTTTGAACAGCAACTTAATAAGCTCGCCGGAATGAGTCTTCAGGCCAGTGCGGAAGACAGTGATTTTTGGAGTTGGATTCGGCAAAGCTATACCACCTCTGCTAACCTCATCAATCTCAACAACGGGGGCGTTAGTCCCCAGCCTAAAATTGTACAGGATGCCCATATCCGTTACTATCAGCTTTCCAACGAAGCACCCACTTATTACATGTGGCGCATTCTGGATCAGCAGCGCGAGGGTCTGCGTAATAAGTTAGCTGAACTCAGCGGCACGCTGCCGGAAGAACTCGCTATCAATCGCAATGCCACGGAAGGACTGAACACCATTATATTCGGATTAGACCTGAAGGAAGGTGATGAGATTGTACTGAGCACTTTTGATTATCCAAACATGATGAATGCTTGGAAGCAAAGAGAAAAAAGGGATAAAATAAAATTAGTCTGGATTACTATTCCGCAGCCTCTAGAAGATGAAGCCGCAGTGGTGAAGCTCTATGAAGCCGCCATCACCAGTCGCACCAAAATTGTACACATCACACATCTGATTAACTGGACGGGTAACATTGTCCCTGTGCGCGCCATTGCAGACATGGCTCATAAAAAAGGTTGTGAAGTGATTGTAGATGGTGCACACTCATTTGCGCATTTTAATTTTAAAATACCAGATACCGGAGCAGATTATTTTGCAACCAGTCTGCACAAATGGTTGGGCGCGCCATTTGGCAGCGGACTCCTCTACATTCGCAAAGAAAAAATTAAAAAGGTGTGGGCCCTGCTCAGTGCGGTAGAGCCAGATGGTGAGGACATTAAAAAGTTTGAGAGTCTAGGCACTCGCTCGTTTGCCAGTGAAATGGCAATTGGGGCGGCGATAGATTTTCATAATTTGATTGGCGCAGAAAGAAAAGAAGCAAGGTTGCGTTTTCTGAAAGAGTACTGGACAAGTAAAGTCGAAAAATTTCCGAAACTAGTATTTGCGAGCTCGCTTAAACCAAAATTCAGCTGTGCCATTGCCAACGTTGGTTGTGAAGGCTGGCAGGCGCAGCAAATCGAAGCGCGATTATTTGAAAGATATAAAATTCACACTGTTTCAATTGTTCACGAGAAAGTGAATGGTATCCGCGTGACACCGAATGTGTATACTCAGACACAGGATTTAGATTTTCTAGTAAAAGGACTGCGTGAAATTTCAGCGGCAGAACCACCAACCGGCAAATAGTACTTATTTCTTGGTTAATTATTTATCTTCAGGAGCTTGCTGCCCTCGGCTGTCAACCTGACCGCCCCAGTTAATCTAAAAACTCTTGAACAATAGTATTTCTTAGCGCATTAGGGTAATGGTCCCCTTCTGATCATAGTTCTCCCCATCGGTGCCGATGGCTTTCAGGGTGTAGAAATAAACGCCTTCGGCTGCATCCTGTCCTGCTGGTGTTTTACCATCCCACAGCACGTTTCCGGTGTGACTCAGCAGATCAAAAACCTGATGTCCCCAGCGATCTGTAATCGTCATTTGAATTTCACTGAGATTATTGGCTTGCAGAAAAAATACATCATTGACTTTATCGTTGTTTGGTGTAAAGATGTTGGGAATAATCAGAGTCGATGGCAAATCCACTCGCAGTGTTTGTGTCGCCACAGCATTACAGTTGCCTTTAAATGCAAACAACTTGACGGTGTAAGTCCCTGGTGAAGTATAGAGCGCAGAAGGACTTATGCCTGCTGCAGTGGTAGTGGAGTAGGTGCTGTTTCCGAAATTCCAAAAAGAAGTAATCCTACTGTTATCCGAATTAGAGGTGCTGCCATTGCTAAAGGAAACGGACATCGGCACGAAACCTTCTTTGCGGCTAAGCTCGAAGATGGCGCTCAAGGAGTCGTTAAAAAATTCAACTTCCCCGCTGCTGGCACAACCATTGGTGGGGTCGAGCACTAGGAGTTTATAGCGCCCGGGCGAAGTAGCCAGCAGTGGCACTTTGTTGCGGTCTACCATGGCAATGCCGGGTCCTGCGGACCAAGTAAAGGTATAAGCTGCTGTGCGGTTCGGGATATCCATATACAGGGTATCGATGCGCTCGCCACAGGCAAAAATTTGTTTCTTAACAGGAATCTGGAGAAGAGGATAACGACGGTTCTCTCCTATATTTATAGTTCCAGTATTTGTGCAGCCGTTATTTAAATCTCTCGCCGTCATGGTATAAACGCCCGGCGTTGCTGCAATATAGGTACTACTCAGAAAGACATCTTCTTGAGGTGATGGTCCCGCCCATTTATCAGCTACAACCGGAGCCGATATTGGAAAATTTCCAACAATGCCTGTTTCGCTCTGATTCGTGAGAATGATTGTGTTGGTGTTACAGGTAAGGGAGCTGCCGCCGCTGCTAATGAGAACCTTGGGTTTGAAGATATTTTGATACACTGGCACAACGCTGGTGCTTCTGCAGGTACTGCTATTATCAGTAATGGTGAGCGTGTAAGTGTTCACCAGCGTACCGGTGGGCGTTGCGGTCCGGATACCGACGCTGATGCTGTCGCTGGCCTGATTAAAGGAGGAATAAGACCAATTAAAACTAATGTTATTGGTAACACTTTGTCCCCGCAGTATCACCGTCGGATCTTTACAAGTGAGGGTCTGTTGCAGCATGGCAACAAAAAGATTGGGAGGTGTTGTATTTAACAGAATAGTAACGGGGACACGGGTTTCGCAGAAAGTCGTATTGTCTTTTGTCACCACGGTCCAGGTGCCAGGCATATTCACAGTGTAACTGGAATTTGAGCTCAGCGTCGGTTGTGGCAGCGCACTGGCAGATCCGGGCGCAAGAAGTGTATAGGACACGGGCCCTCCGGTTGGATTCTGGTTGGCATCCGTTGCACTTGCGTTGGCAATGTTGATGGTGGCCACACTTTTAGTGGTGCAACCAAGCGTGAAGTTTTGTGGACTCACGACATTAAAAGTAGGGTATCCCTGATTTGCGACCACAGTGAACTGACGACAGGTCGGACAGCCATTCACATTGTTAAAGGCGCAATCGGTATAGGTGCCGGGACCAGTGGGCAGGAAGTTAGAGACATTAGAATTGACCGTGACGGTTCCACCAAAAGGCGAATAAATCCAGTGCGAAATATTGACAGTGGGTGAAGCTGTGCTGGTTACCGTCTGTATGGTAGAAAAGGCACAGGTAATGTTTTGAAACGCTGGGGTGATGGTATTAGTTGGTGTCAGGGTATTCTGACCCAGAGCAAAGGTACGAGAGCTGATGCAGCCACTGAGGGGATTAACTGCATTTACCGTCCAGGTCCCCAGATTTGTAAACGTGAGCGTCGCAAACTGTCCCGTTATCGGAGCATTGATGCCGTTCGCCCAGGTGTAATTGTTGGTCGCCACCATGGACGTGAGTGTCAACACCGGTTCATAACAGGTGAGTGTATACCCTAAACCAAGGGGCTGTATGTCAATGAGGGCTGGCTCCGGCTGAGGTGTGATCGTGAGACTGGTGGTCACACTGCAACCTCCGGCAGCGGTAATGGTCGCATTGTAATTATTACTGTTGATGCCGCCTGTAAGGGTTTGCTGCTGGGCACTGCCAATACCATTGGGAATCGAATTCCAGTTGATGGTATAGCCTGGCGTGGCGGAAGGTGGTTGAAAAGTCAGATTGAGTTTAAATGCGTTGACTGTGCTGGTGCAGGTGGTGTTGGTTACCTGTGGGGCCGCGCTGGGCTGGGGATTGACGGTGACATTGGCAACCGCAGTTTGTGTTGCAGGCTGACTGAGGTTGTTACTTCCTGTGACAAATAGCGTATAGACGGTGGTGACGAGTGGCGTGACATAGAACGAGCCCGTGCTATTACTCAGTCCCCCTGGATTCATAGAGTAAGTGGCATTTGCAAGACTACCGGAATTAGTTGCTACAATCGTTGCGGTCTGACCGGCACAAATTTTCGAATTGCTTCCCAGCAGTCCGCAGTTCGTGCTGCCTGTCCCAGCATATTGTGTAAACTGAATGTTCTGTACAATGTTAGCAAAGTTGGTAATAAGAACGAGGTAGTATTGCCCAGAAACACCATTCGGAATATTGAGCGTCTCTGTAAAACTGCCGGAGTAACTGCAATCCACGATCTTATTCAAATTGAGACTATCGCAGATGCCCGTCATACTATTAAAGGGTCCCCAGCAAATAAAATCAACGTCCTGTCCGGGTCCCGGAGGCGCTGTCAGTGTCCCCTGAATTAAAATGTCGAGGTTGCCCGAATTGCTGATTTGTAAATAGTACCAAGCAGGATTGGGTGTGGAGCCCAGGCAGCCGTAATTGGGGCCTGTCTGCGCGGAGGTCACACTAGTAGTTGCAGGAAAAGTATCGCCAGAAACACCGCCTGCGCAAAAAGGTTTAGCAGTCTGACATGTGTTTTGAGCAAGAGACACGCCAGCAAGCAGCAAAAATAAAAGTGAAAAAAGACGTTTCATGTCAGTCCGGTTTTTTGATTTCCAATACAAAATACGAATTTTTCTGTAAACTAAGACGACAAGGGCTAATTCTTAGTCGAAATTACTCCTGCGTATAAATTCGGCGGACCCGAGCCGACACCGAAGTGAGCACCTCGTATGGAATGGTGCCAAGTGCTTCCGCCAAGCTTTGAATCTGACCTGTGGTTGAGAAGACCAGCACTTCATCGCCTTCCCGGCAGTTGATATCGGTAACATCGACCATGCACATGTCCATACAAATATTACCGACGGTTCGTGCCAATTGCCCTTGCACATAAACCCCGTGCCGGCCATTACCGAGCAAACGACTAAATCCGTCCGCATAGCCGATGGGGATCACCGCAATTCGTTTATCCGTGTCCGCGACTCCTTTGCGGTTATAACCGATGGTCTCGCCTTTTTTTACTGCTTTGATTTGAGAAATGCGTGATCGGAGGGTACCGACATTTCGTAGTTTTTTTTGTTCCGCTTCATCACTGCCAATGCCATACATGCCGATGCCTAGACGCACCATCTGATAATGAGCCTGGGGAAAACGACTGATAGCAGCGGAATTACAAAGATGGAGGATGGGCTCATAGCCAAGAGCCGCCGTTAATTGAGCAGCGCCACTTTCAAATAAATGAATCTGCTGCTTGGTAAAATCATCGAGTTCATTATTGTCACTGGCGACCAGATGCGAAAAGATAGAAGCAACGCGTAACTGCGGCAAACTTTTTAGACGCGCACACAGGTCGGTGATTTCGTGTGGCTCAAAACCCAGGCGTTTCATACCGGTATCTATTTTGATGTGCACCGCAACAGGCTCCCTCAGGGCCAGGGCATCGACCTTGGCAGCAAACTTCTCCAGCAGATTAAAACTGTACACTTCAGGTTCCAGCTGAAAATTTATCAAGTCATCAAAAGCTTCTTCTTCGGGATTCATGACCATGACAGGTAGGGTGATCAGGGACTCCCGAAGTTCCACTCCCTCATCTGCATAAGCAACTGCCAAATATCTGACACCGAGACTTTGCAGAGCCCTCGCGATTTCTGCAGAACCACTGCCGTAGGCGGTTGCCTTTACCATGCACATAATGCCTGTGGCAGGACTGACTAAAGCTCGGAAATGATTCACATTATCACGCAGGCGATCGAGGTTAATTTCAAAAACCGTATCGTGACTTTTTAATTGCAATAAACGACTGATAAGCTCAAAACCTGCTGAGCGCGAACCTTTCAGTAGGATGGTCGACTGACTGAACAGATAACTGGTACTGCGGAAGGCTGCTGAAAAACTTAGAACATCTGGAAAAAATAGGGACTGCGGAGGAAAAAAACTGCGTTGCCGCGAAATCTCTGTCCCAATGCCCACTAGCAAGTCAATTTTATTCTGTTTGACTAATTCGCTCACGCGCCGGTATAATTCAGAAGCTGACAGACCCGACTGTTCAATATCCGAAAGGATAAGACAGTTTTTAGGGCGTCTACTGTTTTGACGCATGTAGTTCAGGGCAATGCGAAGAGAATCTAAATCTGAATTGTAATAATCGTTAATGAGTAAGCTATTAAAAATACCGCTGCGCATTTCCAGGCGCATGGCGACCGACTGCAGTTCCGCGAGGCGCGCACGAATGACCGCATCGCTATAACCCATAAAACGGAGCACCGCCGCACAGCTTGCTCCATTGGCCAATGAGGCTTCATCGCGCAGTTTCATATCGCTGGTCAGATCGGCGCAGGACGATGCCTCAATAATATTTACTCCCGCATGCATCGGCAGTGAAGGAAGGTCGGTCCCGTTAAGGACAAGTGTTTCTGCGTGGGCAAACAATTTGAATTTCTCGTTTAGCTTTTCAATCCGCGATGTAAATCCCTCATCATGCGCGGGTCCGAGATGGGTAAAAACACCTATTTGGGGGCAGATCATTTTTTCAAGTCGCTCCATTTCTCCGGGTTGAGAGATGCCAGCTTCAAAGATAGCAAGTGTATGATGTGCTTCCAGATTGAGGATGCTCAGGGCGACGCCAATCTGAGAGTTGTAGCTGCGGGGACTCCGACAAATACTAAAATCGCTTTTCAAACACTGATACAGCCATTCCTTCACAATGGTCTTTCCATTGCTACCAGTAATACCAATGACAGGGATTTGAAACTGAGTGCGGTGATGGGCAGCTAAAGCCTGCAGACTCAACAGGGGATTAGCGCAAATAATAAAACCTGCTTCGGGATAATCATCGGGCTGCAGCCTGCCCTGAGTGACCATAAAAGCACGCACGCCCTTCTGATAAAGATCGGCAACAAAATCATGACCATCGTTGCGATCTGACTGTAGCGCAATGAAAAGAGTTTCCCCTGCCGCTTGCAAATGTCGACTATCGTAAAGAAACTGCTTGACATTGCGCTCGCCGCTGCCAAGCAAGTCGGACTGCGTGATTTGCGCTATTTCTTTCAACTTATACATGCTCTGCGAGGAAAAGGTTCAAGGTAAAAACTTTTATTATCTTTAGGAACAAAATTAAGCATTGGCACAGAAATGGTAAGCTTTCTTTCTAATCCTAAGTTTCAAATTTATGAGCACTGAGAAAATACTTCAAAAAATTAAGATCCAGATTGGCGGAATCAGTGAAAGCATTCAGGTCTTTGCTGAGGATACCATACACCCAACTGTGTCTGATTGCGATTTACTTCGAAGCCAGATGAATGAGCTGCTGGAGCAGTTGGCGGTCTATAAATTCCACATGCAAAATGCAGAGTTAAGCCCCAGCTTTCACCTGCACTCCAAAGTCAGTGAAAAGATTGCGGCTGCGGAAGAGGCACCTGCCAACGCAGCTCCTACTTCAACTCAGGTACCAGACCCCGATCCGATTCCGGCCGCTTCACAACATACTGAAACACCTGCTGTTGCAGCAGCAGAAACCTTGATGGAAGTTGTACCGGAAATTCCTGCTGTGACAGGACATTCAAAAGAAACAATACCAGTGCCACCTAGCCCCGCGGCAGCAGTAAGCCAGCAGACGCGTTCAGCACTCGCAGTGGGTCTCAATGATAAATTTCGTTTCATCAATGAATTATTTGTCCAGAACAGTGCCGAATATACGATTGCCATAGAGCAGCTCAACGGATTGCAGACTTGGGCGGATACTGAGCTGTATCTAACTAGTTTGAAATCCCTTTACGGATGGAAGGACACGAGTGAAGCGGTGAAGTATTTTTATACCCTGGTCCGGAAACGTTTTGACGCTTAAACCGCTTTTATTTTGGGCACTGGTCGGGTGCAGTCTCTCCCTGGCAGCGCAGGATTCGCTTTATACCCGGTTCCTGCTCAAACAATTGTGTTCAAAGCGCTGTTATGGCAGGGGATACGTGCGACAAGGCCTCCATGAGGCGGAGAAAATAATCACGCGAGAGATGAAGGCATGTGGCGCGGAACCTTATTTCGGTGGACAGTTTTTTCAGCCTTTTCATCACCCCGTCAATACATTTGAAGGTAAAACCTTATTAAAACTAAACGGACAAAAATTGCAGACGGGATTCGATTACATTCCCAATGCAGGAGCGCCCTCGCTGA
>CALPON020000058.1 GCA_943325195.2 Sphingobacterium thalpophilum
ACACAAACAAGTCCCAGCTTCACGCTCACGCAGGGTAGCCTTAATCCCTACACAATCTATACCGCGTATACGCCGGTTGTCCGACTAAAAATCACCTCTGCTATCGGCTGTACCGCCGTAGTGACCCATGTTTTGGATACCATTCAACGACCCACCGCATTATTCAATGTTGATAAAGCCCAAGGCTGTGCGCCGCTCACCATCGTCATGTCTGACAGTAGTTTTTACTTTAATCAAGGTCTCTTCACCACAGTTGCTCCCAGCTATACCAATGCCATTACTAGTTTCACCTGGTATAGCGGGGCTGCAGCTAGTACATCCATCACAGGCACGGTGGGGCCATTTCCCGCGACCTATACCAGTGTTCCGAATTACACCTATACCTACAGCGCGCCGGGGGTGTATTCACCAAGTCTCCATATACAGACCCTGAATGGTTGTACTTCTATTTCGATGACGCGCACCATTACAGTCGTCAATCCTCCCGTCATTAGTTACACATTGCCGCCAGGACCATTTTGTGCAGGCGCTCCTGTTTCATTTACCCTAGCATCTGCACCGCCTGGTGTACAGCATTGGCATGTGAATACCGATCTTCCCGGGAACGGATCACCCTATGGTTATTTTTCGTCTTGTGTCAGTAATGCAACGCCAACCGGTGCCTTCACACATCCGGGACAGCAGTCCTTTACGATTTCGGCATATCTCAATGATTGTGTATCGACAGTAATAGGCGGACCTGTTACCATCACTGGTCCTCTTGTGAAAGGCTGGCATAAAGCGAATTGCAGCAGTACAGTCGTTGATTTTTTTTATGGGGCTACCGATGTCAGCAGTGTCACCATTGATTACGGCGAGGGGCCCGGACAAAATCCTGTTCAGATTCCCGCTCTTGCTTCTAACACCATTAGTCATCAATATGCAAGTCCCGGTAATTACCTCGTCCGCCTCAGGGCTTATAACACCAATGGCTGCGCGCCTTTTACGCAGACGATGACGGTAAAGGTCCGTAATCTGAATGCTGATTTTCAAGTCACACCAATCATCTGCATCAACACCAGTCCTGTTGTCAACGGCAGTGCTTCTATCGGCGCACAAAACGGCCCTAAGGCTTATACTTGGCTGTTCGAAGGATTTGCGCCGGAGTATAGTGAATTGCCGTTACATGCCTCCAGTGTGACCTACACAGCGCTTGGTATTTATTCTGCTACCTTACTCGTGAAAGATGACAACTTCTGCGTGGATACCATGATCAGAAGTTTTCGCGTGAGTAGTCCTGTACCAGATTTTTCATTTAACGCCAATCCCCTCTGTTTGTCGGCTTATCCGATGCAGCTCACAAACCAGACAGCGCAGTTGCCAGATGCGGTCAACCTGTTTAGATGGGATTTTGGTGACCTTGGACTGCCTCCAAATCAAAACACGAATTTTACAACCACCGCAGCAAGCTCCCCCACCTTTGCCTATGCATTAGGTGCTGCCCAAACAAAAAGTTTTATGGTGACGATGACTGCCACCAGTGTGGTCGGTTGTATTGCCACCATAAGTAAAGTCATCGTGATTAATAATCCTTTTATCTCCATGCTGGCGACGTCTATTGGTACTTGTATTCCCGGTGGGCCCATGGGCTTTCAGATTAATGCGGCGGCAACACACAGTCTGTATCAATTTTCATTCAGTAATGGAAGTACAGTAACAGCGACAGGTTTCACGACAAACGCTACTTATAATTATGCGTATCAGTTTACGACTACAGGCATTTATACGCCGACTGTTAAGCTGATTGATAATGGGGGATGTGCGAAGACCATCACGCTCGCGCCCATTTTTGTGCAAACACCTGTTGCTGCAACCTTCACCTTCTTTAATAAATTTGAACCCGGAAATAGTACCAGTGATTATTGCATGCCGGTAACCCTCTCGGTGACCTCTACCTCGGATTCCACTTTATTTAAACCACTTGTCTATAATTGGCATACTGGAAAACCGCTGACCAGTTGGAGTAGTGGCTTTTCAAGTACATCCGGCGCCAGCTACACGGTGCCTGCCGTCTATAGTTACAGTCTGGAAACAAGCACGGTGCCGAGTGGCTGTAAAAGTTCATACAGTAAACAATTTACAATCAATGATCCGCAGGTCGATTTCATTGTCACGCCCGATAACTCAAAAGAAAAATACTGTCTCGGAGACCCTATCAGTGTGCAAGTGACACGTGCTTCAGGTCTTGCGAATGGCTGGACCTGGGATTTTGGTGATGGCATTTTACGCGGACCTTATACCAGTACTTTGTTTCAGGGGACTCAGGTCTATACAAATGATTTTTTTCCTGAACAAACCAATGGTCAATTGCGGATTCAACTCGTTGGCAGGTCGAATGCGGAGCAGTGCAAAAGTGTAAAAGTAAAATTTGTAAAGGTCATTCGCGCAAAAGCAGATTTTAAGCGCAACTTAGAACTGAGCTCTGCTGACTGGATACACTGTGTTGGACCTGAAGAAGTATTCACCAGTTCTTGCTCTACCAATGGTGGAGCCATGAGTTATACCTGGAATCTCGGCGATAATTTTAAGAGCAACCTGAAGGATCTTAAACACACCTATCTCGCTGCTGGCATCTATCCGGTTGCTCTGTCGGTGCGCGAAAGTGAATTAGGCTGCTCATCTACCGCCATAAAATCCATGACCTTACACGCATTGCCTTCCGCTTCGCTTTCGACGGCCATTCCGAAAGCTTGTCCAGACAGCCTCATTCAGATTGATCTCCAGGGCGCCTCCTCTGCTACTGGCGCCTTAACGGGTTACTTAATTCCCTACACGAGTAGCACCCTGGTGATTCCTCAAAATACCACGGTGCCGGTGAACGTGAAGAGCAGGAAGACCACCGATTATGAATTCAGCGTGACCGATGCAAATGGCTGCAATTCACCACCAAAAATTCTGACTGTCATGATCATTGAGCCGGCACCCGCAGTCAACACGTTGACAACGGTCGTCATTGGCGCAAGTGTACAAATTAATGCTGCTGCGCCTAATGGCAGTTTTTCATATGTGTGGACGCCACAGGTTTTTGGTCTTAGCGATACCCTTATTGCCAATCCTATTGCCAACAGTACCACCAATATTACCTACTCCGTCTTAATTCAAGATGAGCCTTTACATTGTTTTGTCACCCAAAGTACTTATAGTGTTATTATCCTTCCATATACTACCATTGATGTGCCTACTGCGTTCACTCCAAATGGAGATGGCATTAATGATTTGATTTTCCCTGACGGCTGGGGCATTCGGCAGCTTCGCTTTTTCCGAGTATATAACCGATGGGGCCAATTACTCTTCGAAACAACAGAATACCGGAAAGGCTGGGATGGATCATATCTGGGCGTTCCCCAGAACATGGAAAGTTATTTGTATCAGGCTGAAGTCGAAACGTATCTTTCTTCTGAACCCCTACTGTATAAAACAGGTACTTTTAAACTCATCCGATAATGAGCCAAGTAATAGTCTAGTTAGCAGTGAAGGCCATCCCGAAAGGGCGTAAATTTGGGAACTCAGTTGTGACAGGTTTAGCGCAGTCTTGAAGTATCGTCCCGACACTGATCAGTGAATCAATGTAAATACAAGCGTTTTCGCATGATGTAATGCGCCATAGAAAAATACTGTTGCGGTGAATACCTGCAGCGGCACTCGGCGTAAATGGACATGTAGTTATCCGTCGGGGGAGTATAAAAATTTCCCATACCATCTTTTGTCGCAACAGGTGAGCAACTCAGATTACTGGCATAGGGGAAATTATTAGGCCCTGGAAAAGGATCTGCTTCCGTATCGCAAAAACCATCTCCGTGCACCTCACAATTACTACGGTTGACAAATTCTTTACTGTTGATGAGCGCAGGAGTAGGCGGGGTAGTTGCTTGCCCGGGATTAATCTCTGCATAGGTGTGCGGTAATCCGAAAAAATGACCGAAGACATGGAACGCAAAATCACTCATTAAATGCCGCTTCTTTATCACAATGGCATTGCGGTAAGGGGCTAGGGTGTCGGCAGGAAAGGTATAATCATCCGTGGGATTATCGGGTGTATTGACCTGGGGGATCGAATCGGGGATATACAAACAAATGGTATTATCAGTATTCCATTCGCGGATAAGGTCATTTCCATTGCGACCGGCATTCCAGATATTATGAGAGTGGTTGGGTATAATAATGGTTTTGCAATGTTCAAAGCTGACACAAATAGTACTGAAGGTAGCGTTTAGTTTAGTGAAAAAAGCCGCCAGACTGTAGGTGGCAAGTGCTGTGTTGGTGGCAGGCGGAAAAGTTAGCTGGTAAAGTGAGTCTTGAATCAGATACACCACCACTGAAAATTTTTTGGTCAGGCAGGTGTCCTGCCGCACACGAGTGAAAAAATTCTGCTGGCTTTGGATGGCCGTCTCATTCGTCTTTTTTTTCTGAGCAAGCAGGGTACTATTTATGCCGAAAAACATAAGCAGCAAAGGAAAAAGCAAATGAAAAATAGTATACTTCACGGCTGTTTTTATTATATTTGAAGGTAGGCGAAAATTTACGGACTTCCAAAAAATGTATAAAGAGACGCGGATAACCTTATTGCTTATTTTCGTCCTGTGTAGTATTGTTCGTTATCAAGCACAGATTACGGCTAATCCTTCCGCAGGCTGCGCACCTCTTGCCGTGCAGCTATCCGGTCCTGCTGGCGCCACAAATGTATTTTGGTCCCTAGGTTCACAGGGAACGACCACGCTGAGCACACCGAACCCTATTTTTACTAGTCCGGGCAACGTGCTGATCACCTATACCGCAATGCTGAATGGAGCGCCCGTTTCCTACACAAGGCAGCTTGTCATCAGCACGCCTCCTTCTGCTAGTTTTAGTTACGTGCTTCCTGCTAACCATTGTTTGCCTCTCACAGCATCGTTTGTCGCCACTGGGGTAAGTCCAGGTAGCTCAATCAGCTGGGCCTTTGGCGATTTAATGCCCCTCGGTTACGGAACCAGTGTACAACATACCTATCTCAGTTCGAATAATTTTGTGCCGGTTGCCATAATTACAGATGCCGTAACCGGTTGCACAGCCGTGGTGACGCCGCCATCCCCCAACTCTATTCCGGTTTCGGCGAAGCCGATCGTGAATATCGTTTCCTCCCTGGGTGCTATCGGATGTGTCCCGCCCTTTGTCACTTCAATTAGCGGAAATGGCAGTAGCACCGGCTCGCCGCTCGGAGGGGGGCTGAATTACAGCTGGCAGATGTTGACTGGTGTCCCTGCTGTATCTAGTGCTAGTAATCCTGGTAATGTAAGTTTCGGTCAGGGCATTCATACCGTCCAGGTTGTCGTTACAGATAATAATCAATGCAGTCAAACCGGCAGTATCACCATCAGTGTAGTCAACCCAACACTTACTGCAATCGTGCCTTCAACGGTTTGTATAAATAGTCTTGTGAATGCTACCGTGACGAGTCCTCAAAGCCTGGTCACATTTTCAATGACCAGCATCAACGGTCCCAACACCTACACCTTGTTTCCAAATGCCACTACAATTTTTACGGATGTCTGCCAATTCACCGTGCCTGGGCCGCAGCAAATGACTATTTCTGTTCAGGCAGCCAATGTGTGTCCCAGTTTTAAAGTTGTAAAGCAGGTGTTTGTTGAACAGGTAGTGGCGAGCTTTACTTCTGTCCCCCCTTTTACTAGCTGTCAGCCGAGTATGACGGCGACATTTGTCAATTCTTCTACCGTTAATAGTGGGTCCACCTTGTCCTACAGTTGGTGGCCAAGCTGGGGTAATATAACTCCCTGGAATGCTTCGCCAACTGGGACAATCACCACGAATGTTAATCAAAACGTCACTTTTACTTTATCCGCTGGCAGCCAAAATCCCTACACCATCTTCTGGTCCTTTAACCCCGTCATAACACTCTATGCCTTGTCTCAGAATGGCTGTAATGCAAGCGCGATTGTCTCCGATCATATTTTGACAAGGACCACGGCGCGCTTTAAAAAAGACAAACGTGAAGGTTGTGCCCCTCTCACAGTCATGTTGAGGGATACGAGTTATGTGTCTCCTCTTTACCCTGTCACAAGCTGGACCTGGAGTAGCGGGCAAACGCCGCCCCTCATCCTCACCGGCACGCAAGTCGCTGTTTTTACGTATACCGCTCCCGGGACCTATGTCCCCTCTTTTACCATTCAGACCGCAGGGGGCTGCAGAGACACGTTTCGTGATACCGTCATTGTGGGACTGCCGCCTGTAGTTTCCGCCAGCGCGCCTTCGCTGGCCTGCATTGGGGTGCCGGTCACGGTGAGCCTCACCGGTACCAGCGGCAATACGCCGCCAGGTGCCATTTCTCACTGGCATGTCACCTCCGATTTGAATTATTTTTCCGGCTGCATCAGCAATCCATTTCCTACGTTCCCCTTCACCCACATTGGTACCCATTCTTTTGCGGTGACGGCCTATGAAAAGGGCTGCAGCAGTACGACGACTATTCAGAATAATATTACAGTATCAGGAGCATATGGTCAATTTGTTTTTGCCACCCATTGTCAGGGCGATAAAAACGAAGTGGATTTTGAAGTGCATATCCAAGATGGCACCAATGCCATTCTCAACTATGGCGATGGATCGCCCCCGCAGGTCATCAATGCGATTCCCGGAGGTCATTATTATAACACCTATATGCACGCCTATCCCGGCTCAGGCAACTATGTCGCTGTTTTAACGAGTAGTAATACCGGTTCTACTTGTTTGCCGCATACCTATTCGCGAACCATCAAGATCAGACATCCCGTTGCCCGCATCACCTTTTCTGGTCAACAGATACCCGCGCTGCCACAGGCATTGGCCTGCACAAAATCACCTTATAAATTTAGTGGCTTAGCCTCTACAGAAAATGAAATGACCTGCAAAACAGGCTACAAATGGTGGTTTAAAGGACCCGGGTTTGAGATTCCACCCGTAAATTGCACCCATGGTCTTTTTGAAAGACATAATCACGGTACAGTGCCCTATAACGCTGATGATCTGCACTTGGACACTTTTCGTGTAGCTGGTATCTACACCATTAGTCTGGAAGTAAAGGATGTCAATGGTTGTCCGGATACCTGTACGAAACTATTCCGTATAAGTTCAGCTGCGCCTGTCTATACCTTTGTAAGCAATCCACATTGTTATTCAAATGGCCCGATTCAGTTTATCAATACGACGCAAAATTCGCTTGTCGTGCCAGATATCATCACTTCCTATACCTGGCAGTATGGTGACAATACAAGTTCTGTTTCTGGTAACGCGCTGAATAATCCAGTGCACCAGTATCCCATGGTAATTCCGCCTTCACAGACTTTTCAAATTCTCGCCATTGCAAAAAATCAATTAAATTGTATTGATTCGACCTATCACACCGTCCAGATAAATAATCCTTCGCCGCAATTTAATACCGGTAATTTTTTTCCGTGTATACCAAAGGGACAGTTGAGTAATGCCGTTGGTTTTAGCGCCATGGCAGGGTATCCAACCTATAGTTTCAGCACAGGTAGCCCCACTAACAATCCCGCTTGGCAGACGCTTCCGGTTTTTTCTAATATCATTCGCTACTATTCTTTGCCAGGGAGTTATATTCCCACATTAACTGTGATTGATAATGCGGGTTGTAAGGCAAGTAACAGTTTAACAATAACGGCTCTGGGTCAGCCCACTGCCGTGATTAAAGACCAGGGACGACTTGGCTATTGTGCTCCCGCGGAATTCACGCTTCGGGATACCAGCAAGTTTTATATAAGTCCCATAACTGGCTACCAATGGGGGTTTGGGACAATCCTTTCACCTTTTTCGCCTACGCGCGCGGTCTTTGAAAATATTTTAACCACACCGGGCATTTATACGATTGCGCTGACAGTGGGCGTAGGGGAGAATTACTATTGTCCGAACACCACGAGTGTACAGATAATTGTGTTTGATACGCAGGCGAAAATCGAATTAGATAAGACGGTCATTTGTCTAGGTGACCGAATCACCGTCAAGGCCACGGGTTTAAAAGATGTGTATGCTTGGCAATGGTTCTTCGGCGATTTAGTGCCACAGCCTCTTATTTTTAACACGCCTTTTGCAAGTAATCCGGTGGTCTATAATTATAATTTTTTTCCACCGGGAAGTCCGAATGGGAAAACCACGCTCGTGCTCAAAGCCATCTCCGATAATTCTGAAGGCTGTGTCCGCACCGAAAGCATTGCCGTGCAGGTGATTCAAATTCTACCCGACTTTAAAGAACAACTGGAAAATTACAGACACTGCCTTTCCAAAGAGTCCGATACGTTTACCAGTACCACACCTAATCCATTGGCGCTGAGCTATCAGCATCACTGGGCATTTGGGACCGGCGCTACAAGCTCCGTCAATCCCGCAGTCTACAATTTTTCAGTGGCCGGTGTTTATCCTGTCACCTTAACCGTTAAAGATGCCGCTTATTCATGCACCGCTTCGGCGGTGAAAAATATGACAATCCTTCCTTTACCTAAAGCTTTTATAAGCAGCACAGATTCACTCCTTTGTCCTGATAAGACCTTTACCCTTCAGTTAAAGGCAGAAGATGCTGGTGCGAGTCTCATCAGTGGATTGCTTTCTCCATTCAGTCCCTCTGTTTTTACCTGGCCTGCGAGCAATACTTATACACTTGCATTAAATCAAAGTAACACGACCATTTACAATTTCAGTGTCTTGGATTCTAATCGCTGTGAATCACGACCTGTTAAAGTGGAAGTGCAGGTGCCCGCAGTGCCACCTGCGGTGCATGTTTTGACCACTGCGGTCATCGGGCAAAGCCTTGCACTACATGCACCTGCTAATGGCAAATACAGTTACCACTGGCAGCCCGAACGACGCTATTTGAATGATACCCTAAGTGCCACTGCCATTACTTCCAGTACAGCCGATATAACCTATTCAGTGATTGTGATGGATGAACCGGCACAATGCTGGCGGGTACAAAGCACTTTCAGTGTCATCATCCTGCCTTATACAACCATCGATGTGCCTTCTGCTTTCACACCAAATGGGGATGGTATTAATGATCTGATTTTCCCCGATGGTTGGGGAATTAGGCGTTTAAACTATTTCCGGATTTATAATCGCTGGGGTCAGTTACTATTTGAGACCAATGAATACCGGAAAGGCTGGGACGGGACGTTTGAAGGGATACCACAGAATATGGATAGCTATATTTATCAGGCTGAAGTCGAGACGTATTTAGAAACTGCACCATTAAAAAAATCAAGTACCTTTAAGCTCATTCGCTAATTGAAGTCAATTTATTTATATCTGATCCTGTTCACCCTATCTTGTTATTTTGCCGTAGCGCAGGATGTGCATTTTAGTCAGTATTATTTCTCTCCTCTCTCTCTCAATCCTGCAAATACCGGAAATTTTAAAGGAGATTATCGTTTTTTTGGGAATTACCGAACACAATGGCGAAACCTCGATAAAGGATTTAATACGTATTCTGCGGGTGGGGATATTAATATTTTTCCCAATAATTATAATGTAGGGGCGGGACTAATACTGATCAATGACCTATCTGCGGAGAACCTGGGTGTGACCAAGATTCTGCCAAGTGCCGCCTGGCATTTGAAAATCGCAGGCTTTAAAATTCATCTTGGCATTCAACCGGGGCTCGTCATTAAATCCATTGATTTTTACCGCCATTCTTTTCCTGAACAATTAAATTGGGGGACGGGAAAATTTGATAACACACTTCCCAACTCAGAGCCCAATGTGGGGCAGCGCTTTGTGTTTTTTGATGGAAGCGCTGGAGCCATTGTCTCGAAAAAGATGGGACCTGTTGAAACGCTGCTCGGTTTTTCTATGTTTCATATCAATCGGCCGACCGAAAGTTTCTTAAGTAATACCAAAAATAATCTGCCGGTGCGCAATGCGCTCAACGGCGAACTAACTATCCATCTAAGTCGTCTGTTAGTGTTGCATCTGCACAGTTTGTACGGTTTTACGACCAAAGCCAGCGACTGGGTGAGTGGTGCGAATCTTGAAATGATACTGAACCGTGATGCATTTTTTACCAATTCTGTCTTTGCTGGTTTAATGTGGCGTGACGGCATTCAGCGTAACGCAGATGCAGCGATCTTCACGGCGGGCTTAAATTATTCGCATTACACCTTTGGCTTTAGTTTTGATTTGACACAATCCAAACTAAAAACCAGCGTCAATAATCAGGGTGCTTATGAGCTGGCCATCATCTACCGCGGCAAAAGTACACGTCTTACCAGAAAAGTTGTTCCCTGTGAAAGGTATTAAATTCATTCTCCTCGTGCTGACTTTCTCTGTCTGTGCCACTGCGCAAACAGATTCGCTCTTATTAAATAGTTCCAATGCCAAAACACTAAAAAAAATTGGAAAGAATGCCTTATTGCAGGATGATCCAAATTCCGCAATTACTTTTTTGGAAGCTTATCTCAAGACCAGGTATAAAGATGCCGAAGCGCAGGCATTGCTGGGCAAGGCTTACATGCGTACAAGAGATTATGAGCAGGCACGCCGCGCCTTTCTGCGGGCTTATCAGATCGATAAAGAAAAAGTTCCCGCGGCATTGTACGATCATGCCTTGATGCAAAAGTCTTGTAACAATTACGATACGGCTAAGGTGGTCTTCCAGCGGTTTCAAAAAGAATATAAGGGGGAGGATAAAGCCTTAAAAAAACAAGCCCTGCGAGAAATCATTTTTTGCGATTCCATTAAGAGTTTGTTCGGACTAGAACCTAGCATTCTAATAAAACACCTCGATACCGTCATCAACAAAGTCCATATTGAAGCTGCGCCCGCCTCACTTTCACAAAATGAATTGATTTATACATCTTTCCGCACTGAGACTAAGGAGTACGTTCAGGAAGACGATACCACCCTGGAGAAACACCGAAAATTGTATCTGGCAAAACGAGAAAAAGGCGCTTGGGTCTTTAAAGGTGAGTTCGGTGACAATTTTAACGACGATCGTTTTCACACTGGCAATGCGGCTTTCAGTCAGGACCGTCAGAGGGTCTATTTCACCCGCTGCCGAATGAACAGTCTGGACAAAATGGTTTGTACTATTTACCTATCCACGCTGGTAGATGGTAAATGGTCTGAACCAGAGAAACTCCCTGCACCTATTAATTATAAAAAGTACACCAGTACCATGCCAAGTGTTGGAGCGGACCCTGTAAAAGGAAACGATATTTTGTATTTTGTTAGTGATCGTCCCGGAGGAAAAGGTAAACTGGATATCTGGTACAGTGTTTATAACAAAAAAACCAAAGTTTTTCAAGCCCCTAAAAATGCTGGGGCTAAAGTCAATACCACAGAGAATGAAATAAGTCCCTTCTTTGATTCAGAAACCCGCAGCTTGCACTATAGCAGCGATGGCTCAGGAGGACTTGGAGGTTATGATATTTTTAAAACCCTTGGTGATGGTAAACAATGGACTGGCCATCAAAATCTAGGCCTCCCCTTAAATTCCGGTGCGGACGATATTTTTTATACGATTGCCACTGACCGGCAGGAAGGTTTTTTTGTCTCCAACCGCAAGGGAGGAAACGCATTGAAAAATATGACCTGTTGCGATGATATATATTATTATAAACTGCTAAAATATGTGTTGGTGACTCTCTCCGGCAATGTTTCAGAAATGATGGATCCATCAAGTCCTTTAGCGAATGCCGTGGTTGAAATCTTCTTCATCGACAAAGTGACAAAAGAAAAGGTACTTGTCAAACGACTGAGCACTGATACTGGAGGTAATTATAGTACCAGTGTGGAACCGGGACATGATTATTTTGTGGTTGTGAAGAAGGACGATTACCTGGGAACCAGCGGGGAGTTTACTACGCAGGATGTCCTTGCTAATAAAAATATTAATGTGGATCTGCAATTGGTCCGCAAGCCGAAATTGCCGATTCACATTCCAAATGTCCACTATCTTTATGATCGCTCGGAGCTGGAAGAAGGCAGTAAAATACCGCTCGATACCACTGTTTTAAAATTGATGATTGACAACCCCGAGATCATTGTGGAAATTATGGCTCACACCGATAGTAAGGGAACTGATGCCTATAACCTGAAGTTATCGCAGAAAAGGGCTGAGAGTGTGGTGAAATACCTTCTCAGTAAAGGCATTGCTCCTGGGCGTCTGAAAGCAAAAGGCTATGGGGAAACGATGCCGGTGGCGCCGAACAGTAATCCTGATGGGACCGATAATCCCCTTGGTCGCGCAAAAAACAGAAGGACGGACTTCAAAATTATTGGCGTGATTGATGCCGAAATAATTATTGACTCGGAGGTGCCGGACTAATTACGCGGTATAACTAGAAACTGATATCCCAGTAATTTATACGTTCCATTGAGTTTTTCCAGCGTCACTTCCTCGCGCTCGTTATTTTCGTAGATAAAAGTGATGGTACAGAAGTCCCCTTTCAGATCGGTACCTATCTGCTGAGAGATCCGGCGATTGGCGATGTAACGTTTTCCTTCTGGATGAAAGAGTTGCTGGCGTTGAAGTAGGGTCGTATTAAAGTCACTCTTACTGGCAAATTTGGTCAGGTTCGGAGCCGTCTGTAGCCAGACGCTATCGATATTTGCAGTTGCTATTAATTGAAGATAAAAAAGCGCGGCTTTTTCTGCCTCTGGTAAGCTGGCGTTTTTTAGTCCGTACTCCTTAATTTTTTCATCGGTAAAATCCCGCATTAATTTTTCCAGTTTGGCTTCATAGGGGCGTGCTTTCTGCCCCAGCATTAATTTAATTTTAACACCCTTACTGCCTTCAGCACTTTGCTCTGTCCACTGGATGGCATTGAGAATGCTGGTGTCGGTGATGTTTAGCCGCTCGGAGACTAGCGCTCGGAAATCAAACGAATTCACATCGCGTGCAATTTGCGCATTTTCTTGTTTATCGGCAGAGAGATCGACCTGCGCGATTTCAATTTCTTTTAGTTCCTTGTCTGACGCAGGCTGGCAGCTGAACAACAAAAGGAAAAGGGCAGAGCTGAAGGATAGTAATTTTGACATCTGTTAATTTATAGCGTGAAGGTCCATGGCATGACCGCATTTAAAATGACCCAAGGGACAGGCCTTAGAGCCATGCACACCACAAGGTTTACAAGGCAGATCCTTAACCTGAATTATTTGAGAGTGATCGGAGAGGGGGCCGAAGCCGAATTCCGGCACCGTAGAACAAAAGAAAGCGGTGACTGGCGCGTTAACTGCGGATGCGAGGTGAAGAGGAGCACTGTCATTCACATAATTCATGACTGCGCTGCGCATAAATTCAGCCGAGGCCAGTAAGCTGAACATGCCGGCCATATTGTGAACCTCGCGATTACTGATACTTAATTTAATCTGCTCACACAAAGCCTGATCGCTGGGGGCACCGAGAAGAAATATACGGGTATCTGCCGGTACTTTTTCTGCCAGTTCAATCCACTTAATCGCTGGCAACTGCTTGGTGTGCCAGACGGAAGCGGGAGCAAAACAAACATAAGGTGCTTTTTGATATGCCGAAATTTGAAGTAGTTCTGCGGGACCAGGGTAGAGGCGAGGTCGCGCCACCGCACCCTCAACAAAATCGCAAATCAATTGCTGGTACCGTTCCGTTTCATGGAGACCTTCAGAGAGACGGTGTCGGACCGCATGGTCAAAAAGAAATGAAAAAGGATTCTGCTTATATCCGGCTTTATGGCGGGCACCACTGAAGGCAGTGAGCAGTCCTGAGCTGGCAAAACGGTGGCAATTAATGACGCAGTCGTAGCGCCGCTTCCTGATGGTTTGCAGGATTTGAAAGAGGTGTTTGAGTTTTCCCTCTTTTTTATTCCAGACCAGTACCTCTTTAAGAAAAGGATGCTGGGTGTAAATTCCTTCATTACCCTGTCGCACCAGAATGCTAATGCTGGCCTGTGGCGAGTGAAGGTGTAATTTTTCTACCAGACTTGAAGCAAGAATAGCGTCACCGATGAATGCGGTTTGTATAATAAGAATATTACTGTACTGCATTTCGTTTAGCCGTGAATGGTTTCACGTTTGCCGTAACTTTTAACGAGTGCGCCTTCAAAATCCAGCCATTGCTGCCAGCGGGCATTCACATCTTCCACTCCTGCACCATATTTTCTAGCGAAACCGATAAAGGTCGTATAGTGGTTGGCTTCACTAATCATGAGGTCGTGGTAAAACTGACGCAGATCCTCGTCCTGCACATGGATAGAAAGAATACGAAAACGTTCACAGCTTCTTGCTTCAATCATGGCGGCGAAGAGCAAACGGTCAATCAACGCGATTTCTTTGGTGAAACCTTTGCGCATAAATTTATAGAGTTCATTGACATAGTGGTCTTTCCGCTCAAAGCCAAGTTTAAAACCACGGTCTTTGATTTTTTGGTGCACCATTTCAAAATGTGTCAGTTCTTCTTTTGCAAGAGAAAGCATCTCATCAACCAGTTCAGGATATTGTGGATAGCCTACGGTGATGCTGATGGCATTACTGGCCGCTTTTTGTTCACACCAAGCGTGATCGGTGAGGATTTCCTGGATGTTTTTTTCCGCAATATTTACCCAGCTGGGATCAGTTTCGAGTCGGAGACCAAGCATGCTTTCAAATTAAGGTACAAAGTAACAACATTTTGGCTAATATTACACTGTGATTAATCCCGGTAAATTGTACCTGCTGCCGGTCCCCATCAGTGATGAGGATCCCCTGGCCATGATTCCAGAATTTAACCTCCATCTGGTGAGGACACTGAAGCACTTTATTACCGAAGATGAAAAGCAGGCAAGAAAAAATTTAAAGTTGTTTGGTTATCCGGATTTGCCTTCCGCCCAGCTTTATTTATTAAACGAGCACACCAGTAACAGTACCCTGCCTGCACTTATTCAGCCCTTGTTGAGTGGCCATGATACAGCGCTTATGAGTGATGCCGGTTGTCCAGGGATTGCAGATCCCGGCGCGGAACTCATCCGTTTGGCCCACGCTAAAAATATACGTGTTATTCCACTCACCGGACCGAGTTCTATTGTCCTAGCCATCATGGCCAGTGGTTTTAACGGACAAAATTTTGCATTTAACGGCTATCTGCCGGTTGACAAAGCAGCACGTATAAAACGACTACGCGAACTTGAAAGTCTAAGCAGAAAGCAAGGACAGGCACAATTTTTCATTGAGACCCCCTATCGTAATATACAAATGCTTGAAACAATGTTGGAGTGTCTGGCGCCGGGGACCTACTGTTTTGTCGGTAAAAATATTGGCGGAGTGCCTCAATCCCTCCGGTCGGCCACCATTGCGGACTGGAAAAAACAAAACCGTCCCGATCTGCATAAAATCCCGGTTGTTTTCGGTCTTTGCTGTTAGGAGATTTTGTGTCGAAGCTTGTTAAAAACTCCCCTCGAATAAATGCGTTAGTAAACCACCTTTAATGTAATTTTCACCAGTGGATATTCTTGCATACATACAGGCCAAACACAATTTAATATTTAAATTAGTTTTCGTGGCCTTTTGTTCTTTGCTGGTTGCGCTTATGCTGCCGGACAAAGCGGTAAAGGGGCACCGTGTCGATTCCTTTACACCGGTGTGGCAATATGATGACCTAGTGGTGGAAAACGATTTTCTGATCAGTAAAACCTCCGCAGAAATAAGGACAGAGCGAGAGCGTATTCGCAAAGATGCACCAATCTTTTTTGAATCACGGCCGCAGGAAAAGGAGCTCAAATTAAAAAATCTGGAACAAGTTCGTTTTGGAAACCCTGTTTTATACAACCGAATCAAGCCATTGTTTGACAGCATCTATGGACGTGGCGTAATTGAATCGGTGCCTGAAGAAGAACGAAATAAAACACTTTTTGTTTCGGATGGCAATTATGCTGAGCAGTCGATGTACTCTAATTTTTTTACCCTCCAATCTGCGCTCGCCTACCTGGAATCGGAACTTGGAGATTTGCAGTCCGATCTAAATTTCCTGGATTTTCTGACAGTGACGCATTTCTACAGCGCCGTGCGGACAGAAATGTTTTTAAATTCCCGTCTAGACCAACTGAGTTTTTACAAAAATGTGATCCGCGCCGGCAGCGTCCTAGCGCAGCAGGGTGAAGCCCTTACCAACAACAAACGTTTTCTCATCAACCGTTATTTTTACACTCAAAATCAGGAAACTGGTTTTTCATGGCTTCGTTTTTTTGCGCGGTGGTTCCTCAGCTTTATCCTCTGTATGGTCTTACTCATGTTCCTAGCCTTTTTCAGAAAAGCCATTTTTGGTCAGAACAAGCAGGTTACATTTTTGTTTTTGCTCATGCTGTTGAGCGTCCTGAGTTCGTTTATTTTTTATAAATACGGCTTAATGATTCTGGCCCTTCCTTTTGCGCTGGTTCCCATTTTAGTCCGTGTTTTCTTTGATAGCAGAACGGCCTTGTTTACGCACCTGATGATTTTGCTACCCTGTAGTTTTTTTATGCCAGATAAATTGGAGTTTATTCTGCTGCAGTTGCTACCGGGTATCGGGACATTATTTGTAGTAGCGGAGATGCGGCGGAGGCAGCAGATTTTAAATTCCGCTGCCCTTGTGTTCGTGTTTTATGTGCTTATTTTTGCCAGTTATCAGCTGGGCTTTGGCTCTCAGGTTGCCGTGCTGAAACTTTCATCCTATATCCCCTTTGGAATAAGTTCCATGCTGGTCTTGCTGGCTTATCCCGTAATTTTTATCACCGAACGTTTTTTTGGCTTTATATCTGATTTTCGACTGCTTGAATTATGTGATTTGAATCACCCCCTGCTGAGACGTCTGGGCAAAGATGTGCCCGGTACGTTTCAACACAGTCTACAAGTAGCCAATCTGGCAGAAGAAGCAATTTATTATATAGGTGGAAATACACTGCTGGTCAGGGCCGGAGCCATGTATCATGATATTGGTAAAATGGAGAATCCTATGTTTTTTACAGAAAATCAGCCCAGTGGATTTAGTCCCCACCAGGAAATGGAGCCCATTGAAAGTGCACGGATTATCATTAACCATGTGATTCACGGCGTGGAACTGGCCAAAAAATACAAATTGCCGGAGCA
>CALPON020000059.1 GCA_943325195.2 Sphingobacterium thalpophilum
ATAATCAGACCATAAACGGACCACAGGGGTAAATCCAATTTAATCGCAGCACCGATGATAAAATCATTTATTACTTTGACAAACCCATCATTATCCGCAAGTTTTTTATCAAGCATGAAGAGCACAAACTGTTGGACTGCAATATTCGTTTCAAAACTAACTGATCCCTTAGCAGCCAGGATTTCCAAGAGCGCTTCCACCATCTCTACGAATGTAATTTTATCGGAAGGCAAAGCTGCGTTCAGTATGACTTTTGCATTCCCCCAATCGATCTTCGAGAAAAAAACTGAAGGTTTTTGGCTAGATTGCAGCAGAACTTTAGAAAAAGTGACGAACTCTGACGAATAAAGCGCTTTAAACCTATTTATAATGCCACTTACTGTTAGTGTAAAATTGTTGGGCAGATTTAGTTCTCCAAATGTTTGCAAATACTTGCCGCCCCACCAGGGCCAACTGCTGTTTTGAAGCACATAATGAAGAAGATCCGAGAAATAAACAGCGTTAATCTCGCTATTAAATTCACCTTCACCAGAGCCAGTATCAGAACTCACTTCCGATCGTAATATATCTTTCGATAAGAGATTATTCAAACGTTCGTTTTCAGAACCCGTCAAAAGTTCTTTGCCTTGCCTTTGTAGATTTGGAATCGAAAGTGGTTGCTTTAACAACCTCTTCATTATGATGCCTGCAGCAACAGCTTTTTCTTCATTGGCTATAGCCGGCGAAGCTATAAATTCTAATAAAAGAGCCTTCAGAGGTTGCTCATTGCCGCCAAGTTTTGCCGCGATAAATTTTAGTAGTGATTTAAGATGACCTTGGGGTAAATTAACCAATAGTCTATAGATATTCTCGCGTTTAGCAGAATTAGTGTTGAAGATACTGTAGAGGATATTTTCGTTCTTTAATATGAAATCGGTCATCCAGCCATCCATATCCTCTTTGGTCAGCTTGTTTGCATCTATAGGTAACGATCCAAAAGATAAGTACTGAATTATTATTTGGTAATTTTCAATTGAATCTACTTCAGGGTTTAGTGCCTTATCGTCTGGTTTATTACGTTCATAGATCAGATAGGCTTCATCTATCAGTTTTCTAATTGATTCTGTTCTATTAGTGCTACTATAATCAATCTGATTTGCTTGAATCAAATCTTTGTAGTCTCTATTATTTTGGAAGTACTCCCCTATAAATTCGGCAAGAGGTTTGATTTTGCCGGCACCTTTAACGAGGTCTAAAATTATATTTCTCAATAAGTCAGTAGCCACCCTTTTCTGTGACTGACTCTCAGAATTAAATAGGGCTTCAATGAGTTGGTTTAATTCTAGCAGTATATCTCTTTTATCACTAGCGATCAAGCCGGATGTCAATAAGCTTAATTCTGAGAAGTTATACTGACGTAAAAGTCTCTGAATGCCAGTACCGTTTTTATTTTGTAAAATGAATTTACTAATGGCTGAAATTAATTCAGGATTGGCAAGTGTTTTACCCTCCGGTAGGCTGCTCGCGTACCAAGGTAGGTGTCCATTCTTTAAAAAGAAGAGTAGTACTTCACTTTCACTGCCGCTTTCAGGTTTGTTTTTGTCAATTTCTAATTCTGATTTAACTTCACTTTTATTTCCAATACTCGAAATATCTTGCTCAATTAGGGGGCGAATTTGCTCTCTGAGACGCTGAATAATTTGTGACTTATTAATAGGCCACGAAACTATTCCAAGCTCTAGTTCCCATTTTTCAATCTGCGTTTGTTTATTGTCTGCCGCCCTATCGGCATAAAACTCCTCCAGAACAGCGTTCAAGGATTCATTTATTATAGAAGACAAGAAGGTCTCATCTGCTTTGTAATTCTCTTCATCACCGGTTACTATTTCAAGAAGAAGTCTTTGTATTTTAAGATCACCCGACTTCATTTCAAGAAGCTAAAGTAGACATGACTTTATCAAGTGAATGCATTTTCGAAAAAACATCGCCGTCATTGAGACTATTCTGGTAATCCTCCCAGCACGATTCAAATGCTTTCATCTCTTCAAGATCGAGCCATTTTAGATTAACGGCTAAATGCGAAGGAAGCTCTTCATAAAATAATTCTTCCGTGTACTTCCTAAACCCCTGCTTTTGGAACTTTGATGGCCAGGTCGGTAAAATAAGTGTGACAATATGAGAAAATGGGTTTGAAAGGTTCACGAAATGACTCTCATACTTTGTGGTGAAAAGGAACGTTGGTCCCTTACTTTTAAGATTTTCGAGGAAGTACTCAAGATCCTCTACCGCTTCTGTGGCGGAAGAATAATAGGATACGCTTAACAAACTTCCGAACGAACACTGAAATCTAATTCGGAATTCTTTAAATGCTGTTTCTATAATTTCAAAATTGTCTTTTACTTCGAATGAACGGCCGAACTCTTCAGAGAATCGATTACACTCATTCAATGTGTACTTTCGTTCCGAAGAGAAAAATGTATTTTTTTCGAGCCCTGCATCGAAGCCATAGCAGGGCATGTCGTCAGTAGGCTTAATGACGATATGATCTATTATCAAGAAACTTTCGGAAGCCCTATCCAGGTCAGAAATCTTTCGAAAAGCTACTTCTTTTAAGTTTACTTCGTTTGCCGCATTAAAAAAGATGGTAGCGGCAAGCTCATTATCGTTATTATAAATAGAAATCTCAGCATTTTGCGTTTCTACAAAATTTTCACGTTCAATACCATTTTTAAGCAGAGAATTAAGCGGATTCTCTTCTGAATACACTTCAATCCTCAAGTTATCCATAGCGCTGTTAACGCTCAACATTTCGTCAATACTCGAAATTTTACGATCCGTAATTCCCTTCAAGTTTAAATTCTTAGAGAACCAACATTTCAATCCCGAAGACGCTGGGTCTAGAGAGGAAGGACCCATTGACCACTTTTCGCTAGACAGCTTAGGAAAATTCCTCAGCAAATCCAGCTTATAGGTAATGGCTTCTGAGGGATTCATTCCAGAGAGCACTTCCAACCTAATTGTATCCATTCCAAATCTAGCCAGTAAATGGTCTAAAATCCTGTTTCGTCGGTCTAAGAACTCATTTCGTGTTTCAAATGCGTCTTGAATTTTAGTGGTTAGTTTTTCCTTACTATTCTTTAAAAAATTAATCCATTCGGCTTTGAGTCTGCGTTTATCTTCAAAATCATTGTAGTTAACAAAGTAATTTTCAATAAACTGTTTATACATAGATTCAATCCCAGGAATAGTATCCATTAATTGAACAGCGTAACTAGTTTCAATATCCTCCGTCGAGAATAAATACTTAACATGATTTAATTGCGACAGAAAATTTGCCATAATCTGATCATAAATCATCAAATACCCCTTAAATTGCTTAATAGCGGCGATTTTTTCCGGCTCTGCTCCAGCAGCTGGACCTTTTACTCCAATGCCATACGTTTCAGGAAAATCATTCTGAATGCTATAATATTTACTCAAGTTCTTCTCATTTCCAACACTCTTCTCTAATTTATTTTGTGTGTGAGAGGAGTGATGATTTAATTTGGAGGAAATAATTAATTCAGTTGATTTTTCTTTACTCTGGAAGACTATAGCATTTTTGTATCGGCAGATAAAACTGGAACGCAGTGGGTCGATTTTAGGGACTTTCCCTTTGCTTACATTGTATATCCAATTATACTCTTCGTTAGCATTCCCAACAACTTTTAAGTGTCTAATGAAGGAAACGCCTTGTATACTCATTGCCAGACTCAATATTTCAGAAATAAATATCTGTTGCCGAATAGAGTGATTTTGAATTTCATCATCCAACAAAAAGCCATTTTTGAGAATGGGTCCGCTAAATATGGTTTCTGTCGGCGTTTCTAAATTTATAAGCTCTTGTAAACTTTTGAATGTGATTTCCGGCGAAAAATAATTCTGAAGGTGTTTAAAGAATTCTGAAACTACTTTTTTGGGCTCAATATCATCTTTTAATTCTAAATCAATGATAACGCCTACAGGGTCGAAATCAAGAAAGTCGACCTTATTAAACACAATCCCGATAGGTCTGTTGTTCTTGAGCAGTTCATGCACCGAATTTTTAATATCCGCTTTGTATGAAACGTCATCATAATCTGGGTCAATTTCGATTTTAACATCATAAGAACCGGGAATGACTTTTTCAGTATGTGATTCTAGTATCGCACAATTCTTTACACCTTCTATATCGAGAATTAGGCCTTTGAAGTCCAACATTGACAATGGTGAAGTGGCTAATACTTCATGTGGAAGAAAAAGTGAATTGCCTATCCTCTTTTTGGCGGGGGGATGAAGAATATCTGAAATATCGAATTCGGCACGATATGCAAGATCTGCCAGGGCATAACATAAGGTTTCTAAAATTGTAATACCAGGGTCATGAAAATTATAATCGGTCCAATTATTCCCTGCTAATTCCTGTATTCGATCTACTCCCCGTTGCTTTAGTGCCTGAAGATCTACGGAACTATCCGTAAGCAAAGATTTATTTATGACAGATGACTCAATCATTTACTTTTCTGCGGAGCATTCTCGGATTTAGCCTTTGCCTGTAAATGTATCTTCTCAATAATTTTGTAGACATCCATAAACGGCTGTTTGGCCAAAGCTTCCAACACAACATTCACTTCGTCAATGCTTAGATCAAGTTTAATAGTTGATAATGGCTTATTCATTTGCTTTGTCCTTAAATAAGTTTAGCAATATTGTAGCGAATTAAAACCCCTTCCCCATAATTGCTTTTCGTCCTTATCTGTAATTGGTAACTGAAATAAGAACCCGACCAGCGAATGTCAAGCTTATTTCGTACCCAGCCATAATAACCACAGGTTTTGGTAATTTTACTTTTAGATTTTCCATAGGTACTTACTGCAATTGCATGTAAGATCGAATGTGCACCTTTTTTTCCAACAGCAGCAACCACCTCAAAAGCCTGATATTCATCAAGATCAGACAGAACATCATGCCATTGCCCATCAGCGGGTATTTCTCCAAATGAAAAATTTCCCTTTCTCCCTTCCATGCCGACAACACCAGCAACTTCGAGCTTAGTAGACGGACGGGTGGAGCCTATTCCAACATTCCCTCCCTTTTCTATAAACAATCTACTTCCACCATTTGGCTCACTAATGTTTAAACCATCATTACCATCTTCACTTTTTTGATTTATGACCCAAGTTGGATTCAAATCATTTATGTTATCAAAAAAATTCATAATCTCGCGGTTTGGACCGTCTGCCAGAATTTTTATCCCTTCACCTTTCGTTTTTATTAATCCATCATCCAGTTTATTGATGCTTGAATCAATAAAATCATGAAAATCTTGTTCAGTAGGAATATTCCCCTTGAGAAAATAATTTTTAAGATTCGACCGCGTTTTTTGTGCCATCCTACTCTTTTAAATACAGTGTAAAAATATGTTTTTCTCTTTTATTATTTTCCTTACTACTTGAAAGCTTAAATGTCTTTTCAAGCGCTTCGAAACCAAGTCCGGAACTAGCATTATCACTTTTTGTTTTTATCAAAAAATCATTGCCAATCATCATATCATTTATACCTGGTTTATCTGTTGAAATTTTATCATTAAAAGGTAGCAATTTATGATCAATGTCCGGTATTAAAACTGAAAATGGGGAATTTGCTTTAATTACTAGGTCGTTGCGTTGGGCCGTATTTAGATTAACTATTTGATTGTCAACTATATGAAATGCGGAAAAATTAGTGATGTACTCGACGTAATCTTCTAACTCCATTTCATTTAGTACAACCGTTGCAGGTATTAGGCCTCCTTGATCAATTAATTTGTCGCTTGTCCAAGGGTTTAGAAAAGTGATAATTTTATTATGTAATTTCTTGATTGCAAGGCGCTCATTAATGCCATTTCGAAACTTTACATTAAATTTTAATCTGATTTTTTCATAAACAGGGTTAACTACGGAAATAGCCGTTCCTAGCAACGCTTTACTGATTAAATAATTTTCCATTTGAAGCAAATCTTCTTTTGAAAAATACCGTTCCATGGTATCAATTTCTTGATTCCCTTTAGGGACTACAACAATTGTTACATGACCTGGGGTAAATCTTATACTTGGATCGAGATGATTCATGCATTTTAGGCTCTGAATCTCCGTGAAACGACTTAATAAAATTTGCTCAATATCCCTGTTGGAAACCCCTCTTGACTTATGTCTTATCCTCTCACTCGCCCTTAATCTAAAATTATCTTGAGATTCGGGCTTTAGACCGCCAAATGATTGATATGGCTGTTCTACTTTATCGATTTGCACCACGGCATCCTTTAAAGCTTCTATTGAGAATGCGGGAACTAAATCAGAGTTAATAAGCATCTGTTTTTCTCGCCGCAGAAGCATCGCATTTAAGTGAACATTTTCTATGCTACGACCCATGTTTCCAAAAGGCAAATCAAAACGTAACCAGATGCTCTCCCCGTCTAATGAATTTTCAAACGGATTAATCTCTGGCAGTTTTAATTTCAAAATACCAGTAGATTGAAAGCGGCGTGTGGAATCATCGGTTATTTTTTCCGAGGGCAACTCAATCCACTTATTCCTGTCAAGGTAACTAATTCTGTAACCCTGCATTAGTTCTTTCTGCTCAATTTCGCCATAATATCGCACTTTAAATAAAAGTGAAATTTCCTTGCCACTCAATAAAGGACTCATGCCCATGAAAAAACAACCTTCGCCTGGAATTTGTGGGAGTAGCGACCATTTCGATCCGCTTTCAATACTTTCTGAAGCGAAGGCATGAAACCGCCTGAACTTGAATTTATTTCCTTGGCCACCAATTTCTATTTTAGACTTATATTCTAATGAAATTGATTTAATGGAGGGTGTATACGGTTCGTTAATCAGTTCAGGCTCTCCCTTACTTTTAGAAGATTTAAAAGCTGCTTTCTGCACCAAATCTAGGTACTGATCATGGCCAAAGCCAGCTAGGGGATAACATAACTCCATTCTTATAAACCCATCCGTGCTTGAATTACTAAATTCATGTAGTGGGCCAATAATTCTGGACTCCTGATTCATTCCTAATGCCTGAATATCTATCTCATTCAGACGACGAATTACTGAAACTGCATTGTTTTCTAATGACGCGTCGGAAGGAATGCCGGTAAAAAGATCAAGAACCTGTTTATTTTCAGCGGGTATCCAGTTCTTATCCTTCAGAAAAGAAAGTTTTGCTTTGAATGAAGAGTTATCTTCGATCTCCTGATAAGCTTTGTAATAACCTTTGAACCCATTTTCATCAAGCGGTAAATTATTCCACTCAATATTGATGTTCAGTTCATGTAATGGTTTCAGAAATAAATTTTTGTGGCCAACAATGAAACTGGAGCCTAGTTTAGGTCTTGTTCCAAAAGGCTCAAAAGGCATACCTATTGGCAAAGGTCCGTATTCATTACTAAGGATGAGATCTTTAATTCCAATAACGGCGAGATCGAGCGATACACTTGAGAATGTGATATCCCTTAAAATTGTATACAGGTTAGCCCCCTGTTTGGTGAGTCGAAATTTTAAAGTCGCCTCATTCCCGATGTTATCTTTTTCTAGCGGAACAAATGGAAGTTCATGTTTTCGAATAAGAATATCGAAACGCAATTTCATAGTTTCTTTTTCGCCATCACCATGAAAATAAATGACGATTGAATTTGCGTCCACCGTTTGAAATCCACTCGCGCTGCTGTAGGAAATCGCCCAGGCCTCTGCTATACTTTCATTTAACGCTAACAAGTCACTAGGAGAATGATTCATGCTGAGCATATCTACCCGATCGATAGAAAAATCAAATGTTAATCGCCTATCCCCTTCTTCTAAAATCAAAGACTCAGATGAAACTTCAAATCCAAATTCAACTTCCTTATTTTCGTCATTAAAAAGATCATAGACAGCTACTTCAGAGGTTGAACGGTGCATAAATGCCCCTGTCCAAACTTCATTTGAAATATTAATGCCAAAGGTTTTACGAATAGTTCCTTCAAACAGTTCAACAGGACTTTCAAGAACGAAATCTTGTCCATCAGGATCATTTTCAGGCTGAAACACAAACTTGGTTCCCGCCTCTAGTTGAACTGCATTTGCCCCAGTGGTTACATTACAATTCACATAAACAGAGTCATTAGTGCCTTGGGCGGGTTTTAATTGAAGTATTTGATCATAGTAATAAGACAAATGGCGTT
Source organism: Sphingobacterium thalpophilum (assembly GCA_943325195.2). Lineage (GTDB taxonomy): Bacteria > Bacteroidota > Bacteroidia > B-17B0 > Aurantibacillaceae > Aurantibacillus. The sequence goes on from CALPON020000059.1 coordinate 8,201, forward strand.
CTGAAATATTATTAATTTTACCCTGTGCTTCCTGATACAGCTCGCAAAAAGTAATGAACAGTGCAATATGAGGTTTTATGTTTCCTGACCCTATTACCTGCTCATTTAAAAAGGAAGTGGCTTCCTGCTTAAGCGTTTCCACATGATGAATCATCTTGGGAAGGCCTTTAGCAATAAGCGCTGTGAGCGATTCCAGCCAATCCTCATCCTGCGAAATAATAAACTTAGTGTCAGCGAACCAATAATTTTTGAAATTTAAGTCAAAATTCCGCACAATCGGATTATCTAGTTGGAAGGATTCTGATAATCGTTTATTAGCCTCCAATACCATAGAAAAGAACCTGCTAAATCGATTATTGATGAACTTAACAAGTGACAGATGGAATTCATTGAATATATGCAAATTTGAAATGGTCTGCTCCACCTCATCAAACAAGGTAGTAGAAAGCCTAACAAAATTTTGCAGGGCATTAACTTTGGATTCTTTTACTTTTGCCTTTTCGAATAAATGAAGGAAAGTAGAACATTGCTCCATGAATCTCTCAGTATCTAAAGACTGGAGGATAAACAGAGAAATTGTTGGATCATTTTTAAAAAAAACAGACCAATCTCCATCAGGCCTATTCTTATCATTAAAATAAGAGATTAATTTTCCATACTGCGCAGCAAATCTTGAAAAATCGTCAATTGTTTTATCATCAATACGAAAATATCCGGCTGACAGCTTTTTCTGTAAGCGATCATGATTGCTGATCCACCTTTTTTCAGACCTTATATTTCTATCTTGACAATAATTCACTTTCAATAATTAACGTTCGGTTCCCTCTTTCAAATAATAAGGAAAGGTCATATTAAATCTGCTATTATAACTTTTAATCAAATACTGAATGGATATATAAACGATACCTTGTTCAGGAGAGATATTAAAAACTACATTTTCGAACTTCACTCGGGCTTCATATAAAATTATTGCTGTCTGAATTCGCTTGCCTAACATGGTTTTTAAAGTGTTATTCAAGGGTTGAAAAAGCAGAGGCGTCAGATCGCAACCAAACTTCGGATCATAAATGCGTTCTCCTGGCATGGTCGTTAAAATAATATTTAAACTCTCAACAATATCATCATTGCCTTCGCGCTGAACCACTCCTTTTGATATCTTATCAAACGATGGTGGAAAAGACCAACCTTTACCAATAAAAGGAAATTTATTATTATTTGATTCTAAACTCATCTATCCTCCGATCATCACCGTTGGGAAACCTAGCACAATTTTACCTCCATGCGCAGTCGTATCGCCCATTCTTGCTGCAGGTTTTCCTCCTATCATCACCGTACCCGAACCTTTTACAATAGAATCAGGCGGGCCCACGCACAAACAATTATCCCCCACTACTGCTGCGGGCAGATTACCGATTAGCACAGTGGGAATACCAGGGCCTAAAATAGGACCTCCCACATGCGGCACAGGAACCACCCCCGGGTTGACCATTGTACAACTATGCATATCTGTAAGTCTTGCTGCTGCGGGCATAATTCTTTTTATTAATTTATTTTTACCAGTGAGCCTTTTATTTCTGCAATTGCTGAAGTCTTCAGAGCCAAACCAGCATTTCCTGATACCTCAAACTTTGCTTTCGCTGTTGATTTAATATTAGTTCCTTCAATAGCAACATCCCCACCGGAGCTCGAAATAGTGATATTCTTCGCAGCGGTTAAGTTCAATTCCCCAGCGGAAGTTATTTTTACTGCAGCGTCTCCCATTTCCACTGTATTACCGTTTTGATCTTTCAAGATAATATTCTTGTTTTTATCATCAATTGTAATGCTATTTGAACCTGGTGTTTTAATCGTTATGACCTTATTAATATCATCTAGATCTATCCGCAAACCCATTTTTGTGATAATGGCTTTCGTATCTTTTTCTGCCGTAGGACGCAAAATCATTGGCGCTACTGCTTTACTAGTCAGACAACCTAGTATAACCGGACTTCTTGGATCATCATTTAAAAAACCCACAAGTACCTCGTCATCCACTTCTGGCCAGAAAAAATTGCCATGCGAGGAACCTGCGTAATCAAACAACATTCTTGCCCAAAACACCTCGGTAGCTTTGAACATTGTCATTTTGATTTTGACTCTATGTTGAGCAGCAGGGTCATCTGCATAGGCCAGTACTTTGCCAATCTGTAATCCACTCACCCCAGGCAATAATCCTGAGGCTGCAGGCGCATTAATATTGAAATTTTCAGCATGTGTGACTTGGTCTAAGCCAAAATTAATATAGGTAAACCAATCGTTTAAGGTGTACTCATGTTTAATGCCAGTGATCACAACGTTTCCAGAAAACTTAGATCCCACCCCAGCAAGAGCCACAACGTCTCCTAGATTTAAGCTATTATCTCCGTAGATTTTAAAGGAACCTTTCACTTTCGCTTGCGCGGCACGCTCTAAAACCCCCTTTCTCCAGCCATTCAGCTCTGCAGCAACTAATCCACCACCATGAATGAGCGACAAAGTAGTCGGCGATGTAATCGTATTTAAACTGGTCTTGGTAATACCAGTATTTTCAAGTTGACTAAATGTAGCGCCATCAGTTTCAGTTGATTTTACAACAGCCTGTGATTCTCCTCCGCCCCAGGTAGAGGTCTCTACAGCTGTATATTGGGTCTGAGCATCGGACTCAAAGTCAAAATCGAGTAAATTATCTCCGAATGTATAGGTAGCCACTGCTGAATCTGCCAATGGATTATCAATCACTATACTGCCATAATCAGCATCCGGCTTTTTTATTAATATCATTTTTCCATTTACCTCTACCCTATTCAATACAAAATCCCAATCCGTAGAATAAAATTGAGTTATTGAATTCTGAGAAATATAGGGGGTTTTATTCATCACTAACCGAGATGAAAAACCGGCGTCTGTAAAAATTGTAGTAAAATTTGCATTATCAGTAAGAGCAGCTGCTCCCGTGCCAAAGACCTTGTTTTTTTTGCCAATTGTCATTTTTACAATTGGATCCTTACATTCAATATAAGTGTAGGTATTATTACCTGTTAATTTAACCGAATGTTTCACTATTGTTCCTTTAAAAACATTAACGTTTACACCGGCATAACCGAGTGCAATCGTCACAACCGCTCCGGGTTCAATCTTTGTTGTTGAACTTAAATCAAAATTAGAAGTAGAAGGATTACCATCAACAAAAGTTACAATTGCATAGGGTATTTTATTTGCCTTATATACCACACTGATGGAATAGCAGGCGTTAGCCGCTGAAGGGACAAAAGACACGCCGCCTATAGTTACTTTATAGGATAAATATCCCTCCTTTTCAGCTTCTGTCATGGCGCTATTTATTGTAAGGGTGGAAAATATAATTTTCTCCCGATTTCAATTCCCCGAAAAGAGTCCAAATTATTTGCACGCGCTACTTGAGTCACATAGTCAGTTGACCCATAAATTTCGAGTGAAATTTTGCTGAGATAGTCGCCTTCATTAAATGTAATTAAATGTGTAATATCGGGAGATTGCGGGTCGCTGCCTTCAGGCCATAGTTCATTAAAACTTAATTTTACTTCAGCTGAAAGTGGGGCGCCGTCAAGATCAAAACTACTATACGTTACATCAAAACTTTTGCAATAGCCGACGAAAATAATGCTTCCAAAACTTACGGTTACACCATCCGGCTCATGAGATGAATCGAGAGGCGTCATTAAGAGTGTTTTTAAGGCCGATACATTTGAAATGACACTAGCAGATTCATTTTCTGAATCATCATACGATAGCGAGAAATTCCAAGTTAGAAAGCCACTCTTATTCCATTTGATATCTTCAGCCGTTCGTGTTGCACCATCGACTGAATATTCAGCTGTTGAGCCATGGCTCACGGTGCTTGGGTTATACTGCGCTGTTGCTTCTGCTCCCTCTGAAGATGTGAATGTTATCAACGCCATTGTAAATATAACTACCGATCCTTTTGTCTTTTTATGCCTTCACTCACTGCCTCAATGCACTGATCAATTATATCAACTCTAAATAGTTCGAGTTGCTTAAGAATCTCAACTCGCACCTCCTCGGACGAAAACCTTTCTTCTGTCGCTGTTCCCTTATCCAAAATAGTCCGTATGACCAATTCCTTAATTTCAATTGCCACTTCCTACAATGTTTAAATAGTATTTAAAAAGCATCTTTATTCCTTTTAAACTAATTGATCCTTCTCAACTCATGTTCACCCGTTTAAAAAAATCATATTTCAAGGTGATTTTTTCCATCAAAAGTTTACTTTCCATAGCATCGAAGCCATTTGTTTCCCAGCTAACTGGATAAGTATTGATAAAAAACCATGAAAAGACTGGATCGTGATTATGATCCAAAGCAGTAACAACCACGGGAATTTTTTTTATTTTCTTAGTTTCAACTTGAGTAGTTAGCCATGTATATAAACTTGAATCGGTTGTTACGCCCCTTTCCAAAACAAGATCACCATATTTAGCACCTTGAATGATATACTCAGAATTAACAGATGAGGCGCCCACTTTCTTTTCCTGAAGATCTAAATCCACCTTAAGAATACCAACATTCTTAAATGCTATATCTTTTATGTACTTGTTGTTGACACAAAAGTCCACCCTAAAATGATAACCTGCTATCAATTCACTCATTTAGTCCTATCGAATAAAACTATTAACATGGTCACTTAAATCATCCAAACTTACAACAGCACCTACAAAACGTCAATTGCTTGATCTTGCTGAACCTTTGCGCACTGATGAACTTATTTAAATGCCATTAAAAAGTCTGTGAGTGCTTCAGACAAGTCAAAATCCCCTTTTTTATTTCGGTGATTTTTTAATTCTGTTGCCTATCTACTAACCCAAACTCTGTGAAAAAATCTACTATTTCAGATCCGCCCCCTTAGTCTACTATCTACTTACAGTGCATTAAGATACTCAGTGAATTGCCAGCAAGGTCTCTATTGAACTATATAGATCGACAACGGCAACTAAAACGAAGTACAAAACTGATCAAATGCCCTGCTTTTATTCTATGGTGCAAGCTTCGCAAACGATGTCAATTTGTTCGATAGCTACCTCGGAACTGTCTGACTTCATATTGGGGCTTGTTATTTTTTTTGGCCAGGCGTTCAAAAGCTTCCAAGTTACGACTGGTGCGTGCGCCTCATCAAGTAAACTAATCGTCACGTCCTTACGTTCCGGAATATTCATTGATACCGCATTGAACCAAGTGTAATATTGTTTATCATCTTTGAAAACTCCTTTCTTGATGGAAATATCACCCGCTTTCTTTAATCCGGACATTTTCTGTTTAGAAAAAACCTGGCTATTACCATCTCTGTATTCAATAACATCTAATTCAATGTTCAATCCATCAACTGCAGAGCAATTTATAATCGTGCCACCCAGATCGACTGAGAAGTGGAACGAAGGCATTGGATATGCTAATTCAGCCATAATGTTTTGTCTTTAATTTTTTATTTGTTAATAAATATTATGATTCCTGTAATTTGTGGGAGAACTTAAGGATGATGAATTCAGCAGGACGAACTGCAGCCATTCCTATTTCCACATTCATTCTTCCTTCTAAAATATCAATCGCTGACATTGTACTTCCCATTCCCACATTCACAAAGAATGCAGCATCAGGTGTAGCTCCGGCTAATGCACCAGCTTGCCATAAATTGGTTAAGAAGTTTTCGATCATCGCTTTAACCCTGATCCAGGTCGTGGCATCGTTGGATTCAAAAACAGCCCAATTCGTACTTAATTTAACCGATTTCTCAACCATGTTAAAGAAACGACGAACAGAAATATACTTCCACTCATTATCATTACCTGCTAAAGTTCTGGCACCCCAAACGAGGGTTCCTTTTCCTGTAAAGGCACGAATAGCATTTATTGATTTTCCGGCGTTAACATCCACGTTCAAGTCTTCCTGTTGATCATTATCAATTTTAATCCAAGGATTAGAAACAGAAGACAAGCTAACGTTTGCCGGTGCTTTCCAAACTCCACGATTGCCATCAACCTGAGCATAAATCCCGGCCATGGCCCCACTTGGAGGCAACAAAGCTGCTTTTTTCTGAACTTCATTAACAATGCTCTTATACAAAAGATTCGTATCGTAAACCGCTTTGTCAAAGTTATCCTTAATAGAACGTGTGTCTGCCCTTACAGCTATCAAAATATCCACCATGGATTCAAAAATGGATTTCAGAGCGCCTTTCCCCTTGTTCACCAGTTCGGCATCCTTTAATCCCTTGTAGGCTGTTCCTGGCTCAACACCTGAGAGATCAAATTCAAGGAAATCTTTTTTAGGATCAATTACTTTCAGTTCCGCGTCATTTGAAATGGCTGTGAGCGATCGAGCGACAGTAGCCAACGCAGAACTATAGGTCAACTTTTGGGCCAGTTCGTTGTCAATCAAAATATTTGAAAGTCCCTTTGCTTTCAAATCAAAAACACTTTTAATCAAAGACTTAATCGTGTTTGCATAAAAAACCAACTCCTCTTTTTTACCCCGAATTTTTTCGTCAATTTTATAGAATGTATCGTTAAGCGATTTTTTGTTTCCTAATGGATCGACAACATAATCACTGACGATTTTGAGGTCATCAATCGCTTGCTTCACATTTTTAATTGCGGATGGATCTTCAACAAGATCCTCGATATTTACAGCTTTTCCGTCTTTATCTTTTAAACCAATGTGCTCGAAACCAAAATTGTTGGATAAGGTGGTCTGAATCCATGGATAATAGGTGGCACCGTACTTCAAATGATTAACTCCAATTCCATTTCTGAAGTCAAGGATGATATCCTCATCCTTGCGGTCAATAAAACCATTGTATACATCTAAAACAGCCACTCTGTCCTGCAACTTAGCGCACTGCATTAACATGGCCTGCTGGATTGTATAGGCCTGATCTTTTTTCTTTAATAACATGGCATCAGCACACATTAAGATGGTTGGATGGTCCTCCTTTTCAAGCGTCGCCAAACCACCCATCAACTTATCCATTGATACTTCCTCAGTGTACGTACCGACTGAAACAACATAACATTGCCCCCCGCCATTGGCGAAAAACATTCTCACACTATCATAAAGATAGAAGCGTTTTTCAAAATCAATTGTTCCAACACTGGAGTCGGGATTTAGGGAAACACTGATTTGTCCATAATCAGCAGAAGACCCAAACATAATATGGTAATCCAACAAAGACGTAAGATGAGTAGGAACATTGATGATGCTCTTTCCGTTTTTAACTGCTTTCTCAGAATAACCGATAAAAGCCGGAACAGCGGTAGGCACTTGACCTACCGAAGGAGGTAAGCTTGAAATTTCCTCGATATAGACGCCTGGAGTTTTGTAATTTGCCATAATTATACGTTTTGTGATAATTTAGATTTGTGAGCAAAGTTAGATTTGCTTTAGAGACGTACAAAAAAACTAAACTCATTGTACTAACAAATTATGAACTTGTTTCTAAAATTGTTAATAGGCGTCTAACAAGAATGAAACGCCCTGGGGAACAAGCAAATTAACAACATACTTAAATCGTAACGAAGGTATCTAATACGAGCGTTTTATCTGCAGGACTTAAAAAACGGGCATTCATCAACTCGGGTAGCGGCAGAAATTTCTTTACAACGGTTTCTTGGTCATATAAAGCAAGGCTTGAACTAATGAGTTGAGAGAGTTTTACAGTCTCCTTCGAAATAAAAACAACCTTATCATTTTCCGAAGAAGTCACCTCTTCAAAAGCTACTAATTCATTTTCATCAATCAGCTTAAGCGTTTTTGCTTTACTGTATTTTTTTAATATTTGATAACGCCAACGATATTGCCCCGCTGGCATGATCATCTTTTGTACTATATTTTCTTGTTCGGGCTCAAGGTTAAAACAAAGAACGGAGTCAAATTCATTACAGGAATTACATTTCAAAAAAGATTGGTTTTCAAAACTATAAATACCGGTATCTAAACCTGTAAATCTGATAGTGGATTCCCTTTCTGAGGTGAATACCAAATTATTTTGCTGGTCCCATGCGACGTGATTGTTTTCATTACCTAGCGACTCAGGAGAATTCCATACAGGAAGAACATTAGCTTCTGTAAGCAATGTTTCCGAGCGGTCTTCCATGTGGGCAACAATCTTCCGACTTCTTAAATCATAATTTAGACCGGACCGTAACTGAAAATACTGATCATTAAAAGTAACACCGAACCATATTTTAGTTCGATCGAATACTATTGTCGCTTCATTAGTTTCAACAGAAGCTTCCTGCAACAATACATACCCATCTTTCTTTTGTTTAAGAATCATTCTGTGATTTCTAAAAAACAAAGAAGTTTCGGGAAGTGGTTTAAGTGTAGCTGACAGGTAATTACCTTCAATGAAGAATTCATGCTGCAACTGAATAGTCAATATTATTTTATAATACTTATTCATTATTTAACTTCCGAATAAGTCCTATCTACACCCACAATGTCAATTGAATCCGGCATGAAAGATTGTTCATCTACAGTAATTACTCTCACTTTATACAAAATTGACGGAAGGTATTTGGCACCTATTGTACTCCAAAGATTGCTTTGTTCCTGAATGCTCATATTAAAGATCTCAAAACTTAGCTTCTCCATCCCTTCTGAAAGTCCAGGACTATTTTGCTGATTAAAAACAGGCTTATTCTGAAAGAAAGCAATTACTGCTGAAATAAACTTCATGGCATCAATATTCAGCTTCTCG
>CALPON020000060.1 GCA_943325195.2 Sphingobacterium thalpophilum
AGATAATAAATAGTAGTGGCACTTTTAATAGTGCTTAAGCGGTGTGCCACCACAATTCTGGTTACTTCCAGCTGGTCTAGACTTTTTGTAACAATGGCTTGGGTGCGATTATCGAGTGCCGATGTCGCTTCATCAAAAATCAATATTTTAGGCTTATGCACAAGCGCGCGCGCTATCATTAAGCGCTGTTTTTGTCCCCCCGAGATCGTGCTTCCCGATTCGCTCACCACCGTGTGCATACCCATCGGCATTTTTTTCACATCTTCGTCAAACGCTGCTAATTTTGCAGCTTCCCAGGCGTGATCAATTGTTAAGTTACCCGATGCGCCAGTAATGTTTTTGTAAATATCGCCTGAAAATAAACTTCCGTTTTGAAGCACCACACCTATTTGCTGGCGCACCATGCGGGGATCAACATTGTTGAAATTCTGTCCGTCGAAATAAATGGTTCCTGAATCCGGCGCATTAAAGCCTAAAATCAAACGAATAAGAGTGGACTTGCCAGAGCCAGATGGTCCTACAAACGCGACATATTCTCCGCTGTTTATTTTTATATTGATGTCGGTCAGAATCTGCTGACCACCTTTTTCGTAACTGAAATTTATCTGACTGAATTCGATTCCCCCTTTCAAGGTTTTGGGCGCTTCTTTGGTGGAATTATTTTCTGTTGGTGTTTCTAATATCGGTTTGGCACGCTCAAAGAGTGGCATCACGTTAAATACTGACATCAAGCTGGAAGTCATGCCCAGCATCGATGCGAAGAAAATCCCATACGAGGCATTAAAAGAAAGAAACTGTCCCAATGTCATGGAACTTTCTTTTGAAGAATGATTCGCCATCAATACAAAAATCACCATGGTTGAAATTGCCTGAAAATAACTATTGAAAAGCGTGGAAGAATTTTGTGTTTTTGTTAAACCAATGACGGTGTCTTTAATCGGCAGATAATGATTGAACCATTGGGCAAAGGCTTTTTGTTCAGTACCCGAAACTTTGAATTTGGTGATGCCTGTAAGCAGTTGCAAAACTATACCATCTAATTTTCCCCGTTGGGACGCTAATATTTTTTGTTTTCGGATTTGAATTCTGGCAAAATAAACATTTACTGAAATCTGAATGGCCACTATGAGAACCGCCACGAGAGCCAATGGCACACTGTAATAAAAAAGAAAAATCAAATTGATGATTGAAAATACGCCGGCAAGAAGACTGGTAATGACTGCGCCCGACAGTACTTTACGGATTTGATTCACCCCCAATGAGCGGTTGGCTAGATCTCCCGCTGTGTATTGCGTGAAAAAAGTAGTAGGAAGATTTAACATTCTGTCCCACATACCCGCCTGCAGAGCATTATTCATTTTGCTTTCAATCCGGATAAGCGCAAAACTTTTTGAAATCTCGAAAAGGAAGGCCGCAAGACCTGACATTGCAATAGCCAAGCCAACATAGAGTAATTGCTTTTTTTCGACATTCACAATGATGTTGTCAAAAATAAATGAAGTGAAAAAAGGAGCTGCTAATCCAAGTATCGAAACACAAAATCCGAGCAGGATGAAGAAGTAATAATCCGATTTGTCTTTCGATAGACAGAAAGAAAGAATTTGTTTGATTCCTTTTATATCAGCCGGCAGCGGCTTATAAAGCATGAATCCGACCTTCGCAAAGTTTTCTACATTTTCTGAGTTAACAATAGTTTTTTCTTTCGTGGATGGATTAATGATGAGATACTGATTTCCTTTTCCGTTGATGACGGCGACAGGTTCGTAATTTTTTCCATAAAAACAGACGAAAGGCCCGTTATCTTTTTTGTACCATTTTCCTTCCAGACTTACCTCGCGATAACGCACCTGTGAGAAACGGCTAATTTCCTCCATCGGGTTTTTTGCATCGTTTAGATTGGGGGGGAGAACAAGTTTCGTGTCATATTGTTTGGCGACAATTTGCAGGGCATCAAAGAATAAATTATTTGAGTTCTGGATTTCAAAATTAAAAATATCTTCGTCTGAAGATGTCAAGACGACCTTCGCCTTTTCAAGCATTTCATTAAAATCCTCTTCCTGTCTTCGGTGCTTGTTGATCAGGCGCTGTGTTTCGGATTCTTCTTCGTTCTTAAAACGTATGGATTGAATTTCAATCACCACTTGATGAAAAGCCATCAAGCCGTTCCACATTTTAGTTTGCACATGGACTCCTTCGGTTTCAAAACCGGAGACTTCAGATTCTTCTGTTATGCGGACATAAATTTTACGCGAAACAGGCAAAATAATTTCTTGGTTCAGATTATTTACAGCGGCCAAATCGTTGTACCGAAATGCTTTTGGCTTGTCGGTTTCACACCACACTATTTGTCCGTAGGAGGTAATGATTGTGTTTTTTTCTACTTTTTCGCTTTGTCCGACTTTAAATTGAATGTCGGCTTCGGGATGAATGGTTGAGAATCCATCTTCGAGGCTTCTAAACAAAGTGGAAAGCCAATTGAGTAAAATCGCCTGAAAAATTTTATGGGTCTCTGAATCTTTGGCAACGTGTTCTTTTAAAAAATTTAAGTCCAGTTCACAAAGTGTGGTCTCTTCCTGAGGTGATACTAAAAAACAAAGGGAATTATAGCTGTCTAAACTAATGCCGAAAAAAACATCACCTTCTTTTAGCGTGGCAAAATCCTGCACTTTACCGATGGGTTCGTTGTTTAAAACGCGCGTGCTACTTAGATTTATTTTTCCGGCAAGGACACACCAGACTTTACTGGCATCGTTAGACAAAAAAGTAGAGCTTACACCAACAGTTTTTGAAGAGCCGTATTGTTTAAAAATATTTTCAACTAGATTTTCCAAAAATTACATTTTGATGAGTTCGTAATACTTGCCTTTGCTCTTTACTAATTCGGCGTGTGTTCCCCGTTCAGTTATTTTACCGTAATCGAGCATAATGATTTCATCCGAATCACGTATAGTGCTTAATCGGTGTGCCACAATAATAACCGTACATTTTCTTTTCTTGATATTGTCATAAACGAGTTTTTCTGTCGGGGGGTCTAATGCGCTGGTGGCTTCATCCAAGATTAAAACCGAGGGATTACCAATCAAAGCCCTAGCAATTTCAAGGCGCTGTCTTTGTCCTCCAGAAAAATTAGTACCGCCTTCTCTAATTACAAAGTCGTACCCTTCTTTTTTTGAGGAAATGATGTCATGTATTTCTGCATCTTTACAGGCTTTTATAATTTGTTGTTCGGGAATGTTTTTATCCCAAAAGGTGAGCACATCGCGAATCGATCCTTCAAAAAGGAAAATATCCTGGTCAACCATCGCAATTGAGTTGTTCACGATTTGCCTTTCCCATTTATCGTAGGGCACACCATCCAGCAGGATCTTTCCACTGGTGGGAGAAAAAAGTCCGGCGAGCATTTTTGCAAGCGTTGATTTGCCGCTTCCAGAGCCACCCACAAGTGCAATTCGTTGACCGGGTTTCACAGCTAAAGAAAAATTTTCGATCAAAGGATCAGAAAATTTGCTGTAGCCGAATATTACGTTTTTAAAGTCAATGTACCCTTCCAGTTTTTGTCCCAGTTGTGAATAATCTTTCTGCTTTTTCTTTCGCGCTTTCACCACATATTTATCTCCTTCGGTTTTCATGATGTCATCTAAGCGCGTCATATCACCTTCCATTTCCTGCATGCTTGTAACCAATCCCATTAGCCCCGAAACTGCTGCTAAAAAGCTAGCCATAAGACTTTGAAATGCTACCAGCATTCCCATGGTCAGCTCCCCGTTCATCACTTTATACGAACCTAAAATGAGGATCGAAACGTTGATGAGTAAATGAATAATCTTTGGCAGAGCGCCTGTTGCCATCGTAATGACCGATAAATCCTGCTGAGAATTCATCACCTTGGCGAATTGCCCTGCCCAACGAACAAAGAAATCATTTTCGCGCCCGGTAGCTTTCAGTGTTTCAATGGTTTGCAAGCCCGCCATGGTCACACCCGTGAGAACTCCTGCATCTTTGGCATAACGGATATAGCCTTCTTTTCTACGGCGTGCAAAATATTTCAGGATTAAAATATCTGCTCCTGCAAGGCAAACTCCAAGCAGCGTGAGTGCTGGATCATACAGGCACATAATTAGGGCAAAGAAAAATATCTTGAAGACATCTAGTATGTTGTTCCCTAGTCTTCCTGAAATAAAAGACGCGACTCTACCGTTAACGCCTATTCTACTGCTGATTTCGCCGGGATGTCGCTGCGTGAAAAAATTTATCGGCAAGCTCAATACATGCCAGAAAAAAGTCACTGCAGTAGTGATATCAATTTTGCTGTTTGTCTTTATTAAGTAATAATATTTTAATTTTTCGAGACCAAATCGCAGAAGGTAGGTGAGGGCCATGCCTCCAATTAGCGGCCAGAGCCAGTCTGTAGAGCCTTGAATGAGAATATTGTCGACAAATATTTTTGAGAAACTCGGAATTATCAATCCCGGAATAATCAGTGCAAAGCCGGTGAGGAGCGTAAATAAAATGGCTTCTTTATGCGGGGAAATTCTTTCTTTTAGTCCTTCGATTAATGGATTAGGGATTTTTGTTTTCTCAAAAGTATCGGATGGCGTGAATGTTAAAACAATTCCTGTAAAGGAGCTGGAAAATTCTTCATGCGTTACTTGGCGGTGTCCGGACTCGGGGTCATTGAGATAAAACCAATCTTGGTCGCTGCCTTCGAAAATTAAAAAGTGATTAAAATTCCAGTGGATGATAACCGGCATGGTGACATCCAGCAAATTATCGACTTCCATTTTCAAACCCTTGGCTTCCAATCCATGCAGACGCGCAGCGCGCAGGATATTTGCCGCTTTGCTTCCATCGCGGGACACGTCGCAGTCGCCCCTGATTTTTTCGAGAGGCATGTAGCGCCCGAAGTGACGCAATATCATGCTCAAGCTTGCGGCGCCGCATTCCACGGCTTCCATTTGAAGCACACTTTCTGTATAAACTCGATTTTTTTTCACCACCGGTCGCTGTCCTTTAATTTATCGAGTTTAATAAATAAAAGTTCCGCCGGTCGTTTGGAGTCCACTTCAATTTTGGCCTTACAAATCGTTCCTGTTTTTATTTTTGTGCGTGGTCCTTTGCCTGATGTCCAGTTGAATCCGCTGTAAGTATCTTTGTTCATGTCTGGAGCTATCCGAACAGATATTGGTGGAGTGCCCTTCGTGATAAATGCATGGGCAATATCTTCGTTACCCAAAATCCTCACCATACCTTTGAAGGATGCAGGATACTGGGAAACATACGTAACGGTTCCCGTGATATAACCGTATTCTTCCACTTCAACAGTTGAAGGAGAAATTTTTACTTTCATTCCCGAAACAATGCGTTTACCTTCTGTTGATCGCACGTAGATGTTACACTCAAGGGTTTCTTTTTCTTGCGGTTGTTCGATTCTCATCAAGGTTGTTCCAGCGCTCACCATATTGCCAGAATTAGCCAAAAGTTCTATTACATTTCCTGAAGTAGTGGAGTAAATTGTATTCATCATACCATACAATCCTTGAAGTTGCTGGAGATTGTGTTCTGCTTCATTGATTTTCTGCTTCATGTTTTTCATTTCATTTTCTTTCTCATTGATGTTTTGAAAAAGAGTGAGACCGATGGAAAGCATTTCGTTTTTCAGGACTTCCTGCTGTTGTTGCATTTCGAAATAATGGCTGCGTGTACTCAGAATGGTTTCTTTTGTAATCAAACCTTCTTTGAGTAATTCTTCCTGTGAATTGATTTTGTCCTTGTAGAACTGGAGGAGTTGTTCGTTGGATTTAATCGTGTTTTTTTGAAGCGCTTCCTTTTTGTTCATCAGGTCCTGACGCATGGAAATGTCCTTTTCGTTGAAGTTGCTCAAATCATTGTAAAACTGTTTTGATTCGGAAATATTATTTTTCGCATTGGAAATCTGCATTTCCATTTCGGGATTGATGAGTGTCGCTAGCACATCGCCTTCTTTCACCGTATCTCCTTCCTGTGCGTACATTTTTGAAAGTATCCCTGTGCCGTTGGAAATTACTTCTGTTATTCCATCGTGTTGCAAAAGCATTCCGTCGCCGCTCACGACCTCAGGAATACGACCTAAGAAACACCAGATGACACCAATGACAATTATTCCCGAAATACCAGCCAGGGCAAACCAACCTTTTTTAGTGGTGATTTGAACCATGTCATTTAAGCGCTCAGGAGATTGTAGTTTATCTAATGCTCCTTTTCTAAAAAGTTGACTCATTATTTTTTATTTAACTACTGGTAAAGTGAAGATTTGTAAAGGGTCGAAATTAAAAGTGTTATTATTTTGAGCCTCAATTAGGGTTCCTGTGTTATGTCTTAACTCTATCACTGCTATGTTTAAATCCGTTAACACATTAATCAATTGGTTTTTTGCCATTAAATAATTGTTTTGCACTTGTACTAAAGCGAACGAAGTCGTTGTGCCCGCTTGAAATTTAAGCACTTCGTTTTGATAAGCCTTTTTATAACTTTTTACTGACTCGGTTAAATAACTCACTACCTGCGCGTAATTTAAATAATTATTTGCTGAGAGTTTTATTTGATTTCTTACACTTAAAACGAGCGCTCTCCTTTGGTCTTTCAATATATCAAGGGTTGCATTAGAATTTATTCGTTGCCCTCTCGCCAAATCATTTTTTCCAGCAAATACAAAGGATAACCCAATGGAGTAATTTAAGCCCGGAATATTTTGCGTTAAGGGCAGGTAATATTGATTAAAAGCTGTTGCTTGCGCTATACCTGAATAACCGGCAGAAAGATTTAAATCAAGTTTTGGTTTAATATTTTTCATGCTCACGAAAGCGTTTATTTCAGCACTGTTGATGGTTTTATCAAGCCCTAAAAAGTCGCCTCTCATAAGTTCTGCTTTATTTAACCACTGTGAAGCAAAACTTGAGTCACTTAAGCCACTTACTTCGTTTACTGGGAATAGTGTATCCGGTAATGCGAGATTGGCAATTTCAGCATCCTCAATGCCCATCAGAGATCCTAATAAATTTTTTGTCGCCAGTAATCTATTTTGCGCGAGTTTGCGCATTGCCTTTTGATTATACAATTGAGCTTGGAGTAAAACAACTTCAGATGCGGGAAGGGCATCTAAGGCAATTAAACGATTGATGTCGGCAATTGATTTTGTGATTGTTGCTTCTGTTTGAATTTGAATTAATAAACTTTGATAGGCACCGACGTACTGAATATAGGCTTCGAATGTTTGCGCTAAAATAGAAGAGGCTTGAAAGATGTATTGATGTTCTGCGGCTGACAGATCCAATTCAGATGTTCGTAAAGCAGCCATGGTGTATTTTTTTCCAAAGCCCAAAAGTAAGGGTTGTGAAACTCGCAAGGCAGCCGCACCACGATTGATGAGCGTATTCCCAACAGTTGGAAACGATTCTTGTAACCCTGTATTGTTGACGAAAATAGTGGGCATAATAACTGTGCCCCAAGGTAATTTACGTGCGGCACCAATCGCGTAATTCCATGAATTTATTTGATTGGCAGTAGTTGGAGACTCGTAAGTGTAATTTGTGTAATTTAATAACTTGTTAACCCCGGCTGTATAACTGGTGTTAAAAGCACTGCCGGCTTGTATTCTGAGACCATCCGCTTGCTTGATTTTATTCCGCGTTTTTTGTAGATCAGGATTTAAGGCTAACACTTTATCTGCAACATCTGTTACTTTTAATTGCGCAGATGAATTGAAATATAAAACAAAAGAAAATATAAAAAGTGACGCACTAACTATTGCTTGGTAACCCTTAGACCTCATTGTCCTCTCTAATTTGTATGCTCACAAAGCTAATAACTTATGAATACAAAAGACAACTTGGTCATAAATGATTAAAAAAAAATTTAAAAACTTGGGTTAATTTGTGGCAAGTTTTTGTGTGGAGTGAATGCTTGATTACGGCGAATGTAGTGACCCATTTGACCGTGTCTTTGCAAAGCAGAAGGGTTTTGAAGAGATAGTAAGAACTACTGTCTTGAAAACGCTAACCTTGTTGTGCTGAGTTAGACGCACAAGCGCTTTTTTAGATAAATTCTATACAGGGCCACTGGATGTAAAATAAAAAAAGTGGAAACTATATCGCTCCCACTTTTTTAAAAAATTGAAATAAGACTAAATTTTGTTTGAAACAAAATTCATTAGATCATTTCAGTTCCGTCAGCAGCATGTTTAATGCCACCATCATCAATAACATGACTATCACGTTCTGCGATATCATTTAGTACAGCGTGATCTGTCTCAGATGCATCTGGCATTTTTGATGCTCCTGCAGCACCACCAGCTACTTTTGATAAATCATTTTCGTTTAATTCTACAACGTTGTTTTTGCTTTCAGAAGCTTTGATGTTGTGATTTTCGTTTGTCATAATTTCTAAGTTTTAAATTAACGAATACAAGATAGCAGATAATGTTTAATAAACAAAAATTAAATGATTTTATTTTTTCGAGAGAAATAAGGTGAAGGATCGTTGGTCGTAGCTGTGAAGTCCGTTTTTTTGATTTTCGGGCCATTTTCTGCTATATTTCGTCAAAAACGATGAATTTTTGGCGATCTTCATTCAAAAAGCATCTAAATTCGACTAAAAATCTAGTTTAAAGCTTTCCTTTATGGGCTTATGGAGTGCCAATCGGCCGTATTCGACATCTTCTTCCGAATCATAATTTCCAGCAAAAGGGGGGAATGGGCTTCTTCGAATACCGTCGTTCACGTCTCTGTTGAGCAAAATAAGGGTAGGTCGATTGAATAGCGCGCTCCTTAGTCTTTTGAACACTGGTTCGCTCAGTTATGATTTCTTGAAGGGTTACCGGCATTAAAATGTAAAATATTGTGAATCAAACGATTATGGTTTATCTTTTTTAGCTATCGTCGGCTGCGTGTGATAATTTAGATCGAATAAGCAGCGCATTTACTAATGAAGGCAGCAGGAGCGCTTTCCAGTAAAGCCATCCGCAAGCATCTCTTCGTAAGCACTATCCGGATTCAAGAAGACCTCAACAATAAGGGTCCTTAGGGGCAAGAGCGCTTAAACCGAAGTAGTTTAGGAACCAGAACTGTAATTTAAGGCGAATTTTAACTCAGCCACACCATCAGAAGGGCAATGGATGGATCTATGAAAAGATTCCAACGTTTTTAACGAGCACCAATACCTAAGTGGCGGCTCATTTTCTGACGCCTTGCTAAATTAGTTGTTGGTGAATTCGGTGAATAGTGTTCCGTTGAATGTACATATGCCATTACTATCCGTACCAAACCAGAGTTCTCCTTTTTTATCTTTATAAATTGTATTTACTGCATTGCTTGTAAGTCCTTCTTTCGTTGTGTAATGAGTCAAGTTGTTTCCGTCATATTTCCATGCACCTGCGTCAACTGTTCCAATCCAGATGTTTCCATATCTGTCTTCGTTGATGGAATATACTCGGGCTAATGTTCCTAAGCCAGGTTTTCCAGAGGCTCTGAATTCAGGGTTAGTAAGACCTTTTTCTTCCGTAAAATTAGTCAAAGTCTTTCCATCATATCTAAATAATCCGGCGCCATTATTACCAAACCAAAGGCGGCCCTTACTGTCTTCAAATAAAGCAAGAACGGCAGGACCAGCAAGTCCTTTTTCTTTAAACCAGGTAAGTGTTTTCCCATCATATCTGCATACTCCTTCTGCTTGGGTGCCGAACCAAACGTTTCCTCTTTTATCTTTGAGGATAGAGTATACGCCATAATTACTCAGTATGAAAGGGGTCTTGGACTGTGTGGTGGAAATTAAAGGGAGAAATGGCAAATAGTCAAGTGAGGAATTACTGTACCTGAACACGCCGCCACCTGCGTAAAACCATAAATTGCTGTTTGTTGATTTCCAGTCGGCTTCTGTACCCTTTGTGATCTTGACTGTATTGGTTGGCGTTGTAAATTTTGTGCCGTCAAATTTAGTAATGCGGAATACACCTGTTCCCAGCCAAATAGTTCCCAAATCATCTTCTTGAATGTTTATGACTTGATTGTCTGCAAGGCCATCCTTTACAGTAAAGTGCTTCAGCGTTTTTGTATCGTAACGATAAACGCCTGACGCGTTTGTTCCAAACCAATAATTTCCCTTACTGTCTTGAAAAATACTTCTTATATTTTTGTCAATGCGGTGGTAGGGTGCATTAAAGGTTTTGGCTTGGTGAATTAAGTCTGCTTTAACCTCTTCGTTGCTTGCGTTTTTAATGTCAATTTTTTCGCTGCAGGCATTCAAGCAAACGAGCGGAAAAATGCTTACCGTCAATTGTGCTAGAATTATTTTGAAATTTTTCAATTCTCTTGCTCTCTGAGTAATTTGGACGCAGTCTCCCTGCCAAAAGAGGTAGTCATTCAGGTCGTGCCTACATGGCCCAACCCTTTAACAGCAGCAGCTCAGCATGTACTTTAATGACCCGATGTTTGCGTGGGTGTCAAATCAATGGCTTGTGCTTTTAAGATGGACTTCACTTTCCAACCATAAAAGGCGAGATAGAGAAAGCAGACGACACCAACGAGATAGCTGTACTTAATGCCCAGCATGTCTGAGCCCGACAACCAGCCTTGCAACCAGCTTACGAGGCCGCCACCCATAATCATCATAATTAAGTAGCTTGAGCCTTGATTAGTAAATTTACCGAGGCCTGCTATTGCCAATGTGAAAATACAAGGCCATAAGGTAGAACAAAATAAGCCCACACTAATAAAGGCATATACACTCAGTAAGCCCGAACTGAGCATGCCAATAATTAACGCGGCAATCGCACAAAATGAAAAAATCATTAATTGTTTGGCTGGGTTTCCTTGGCTAAGGAGATCCGCTAAAATCATGATGAGAATAACTAAGCCATATGGGTAAAACACGGCGATGTCACTATTTGCAAGCGCATTCACAAGTAAAAAAACGGCAAAAGCCAAATAGGGCATGATAAAACGCAGAACATTTTTTAGCTGTCGTGATTCAGTAAACGCACCAGCCGAGCCATTCCAACGCCCAATCATTAAACTTGCCCAGAATAATGAAATGTAGGGTGCCGCTTGTGATGTTTGAATATTGCAATATTGAAGCATATACTCCGGCAAATTGGAGGCAGTTGAAACCTCTACGCCGACGTATAAAAATATAGCAATCATGCCCAAACTTAATTGGGGGTAGTTGATGGCACTGCTGCGTTGATTTTCCGAAGTGTCTTTAGCATCCTCTGCAAATACTTGATTCGGTAGCTTCGAGAACTTAAAGATGATCGCCACCACTAAAAAAGCAGCTCCCAAAATTAAATATGGAAATTTGACTGCACCAATATCACTTAATTTGAGTGCATTTCCCAGCTGACCAAAAATAGCAAAACTCACTACCAATGGCCCGATGGTTGTTCCCAAATTATTGATGCCTCCGGCTAAACTCAAACGCTGTGAGCCTTTTGAGGCATCCCCCATGACAATGACCAAAGGATTGGCCGCCGTTTGCTGCAAGGAAAAACCAAGGGCAACAATAAACAACCCAGTGATCATTAAGCCAAACGAAACCATTTCTGCCGCTGGATAAAACAACAGGGTGCCAAATGCAGAAATCGTTAAACCTAGGGCAATGCCATTTTTATAGCCCAACTTATTTAGGATATCACCACCATAAAACCGCGACAACAGCAAATAAATGACTGAACCAACGGTATAAGCCAAATAAAAAGCCACTGAAATCAACTGACTTTGCCACTGCTCCAAATTTAATTTTTCCTTAAAAACCGGAATTAGAATATCATTACTAGCAGCTACAAAGCCCCAGAAAAAGAAGACTGTGATTAGGGTGATGAAGGGTGCGCGATTTTTTTGCATATTCTAATTTTTTTGTTTTTCTTTTATGAGGGGTGATAGCTTGTTATTATTGAGTGATAGCGAGCTGCTGTCTTCTGTTTGTAGTTCGTAAAACCAATCGATTTTTTTTAGTTAAAAATACCAGCACTTTTTTTAATAAATAAAGGTAATCATTTTTCATGTAAATAATATCTCAAACTAGCGGCCTTAGATCTATTTTGTTAGCGGACATAGGCCATATAGCCAGTCTTTTCGTAATTAAGGACGACTACCACTTTCGAGGCAAATAGACTTTCGTTCCGATCATTTTTTGCTGTATAATTTTGCATCCATCCAAAAATCTGCGGATGAAGGCATGATAAGGCGAGACTTTAGCGTATTCTAAAAGGAGAACTAAAAAGTTCATCAAGCCCTATTCGAACTGAACTCAAGAACTATATTTAAATTATGAATTAGCACTTCAATGGTCAAAAAAAATGGCGACCTAAAGAGATCGCCATTTGTTATAAGTTTTGAAGTGAATTAGTGTTTAACCACTTTGGTGTTGAATGAAGTCTTAGTTGTCGCATTTAAGATGGATACGTAATAGACACCATCGTTAAATGTGCTTAGATCAATCAATGCAGCGTTTTCAGCATTTTTTGAAACGACTACTTGTCCAATTGCGTTGACAACTGTGATTAAATAACTATCACTGTTATTCAAGGTGATTTTCAGTTGACCATTGGTAGGATTAGGAAACAAAGAGATACCTGCATTTTCTAAATTGTTATTCAAGTTGGTGCAACTTTGAACATTTAGAGAAACTGTGCTGGTGCCGCTGCAGCCAAGTGTGCTAGTACCTGACACACTGTATTGTGAAGTCGTAGTTGGCGATAAACTCACTGAACTGGTTGTTTGACCACCACTCCAAGTGTAGGTATTGGCGCCTGCTGCGCTAAGTGAGGTAGATTGACCGAGACAGATTGTTTGGTTACCCGTAACAGTAATTGCCGGACTTGGATTCACATTAATAGTTAAGACACCGGTTGAAGTACAATTAGCTGAATTGGTACCTACAACGGTATACCCGCTATTGGCAGTTGGCGTTACCACGCCGCTTGGATTTCCTTGAACTGTGAATGAACTTACGCCAGAAGTGGTAATGGAATAGGCGCTTCCTGAGCAAATTGTTGCATTGCTCACAGCAAGTGCTGGTTTGCTATAGTATACATTGTCAATATAGAATGTTCCGGTACTTACAGGAGCACCTGAAAAAATCATTTGTGCAATGTTACTTCTGTTTATTAATCCAGCGCTTACAAAACTCGACAACGGGATGTTGTAGGTATTCCAACCATTCAAAGTTGGAGTAAATGTTAGCTCTGCCTCAACGTCATCATTTGGTGTTCCTTGAAAAATACCATTAGCGCCAAAATCAACCAGTTTAATTCTGAAAATGGTCATGTTTGGTGTATACATATTCATATTAAAGTGTGTCATACACTTGGCGTTGATTAGATTGGCCGCAGTCGTTTCAACACCAAGAAAATTTACGTTTGTGTAAACTCGGGTGTCATTTCCGGCAATTTGTAAGGTAGAAGTACCGGCTGCTGACCAACTCGTTAACCAAGTGTCGACACCAACATTGGTGTAGGCATTACTATACAAAGAAATCACATTGGCCGCTAATGCCGTTGGTGTTGGGGCAGCAACCGTTGGTGTGATTTGTGATGTAGCAGTGTTGCTAATCAAAAGAGTGCTCATCATCAATAACGACACCCTCATTTTACTTTTAAGTAAATTTACTTTCATGTTAATTGTGGTTTAAAAAGTTTATAAAGTAAATTTATACATTTATTGTATAAAATACAATAAGCACACAAATTTTTTACCTACCCGTCCCTTCAAGCGCATTTTCCGCATTTTTATAAAAGAAAATTGGGAACAGTAAATGTTAAAAATTAGCCTACATGTCGCAGGGGCTGACAATCGGAACACGCGATGAAGTGCCCTCGGTTTGAAAAATTTGGTCCCTTTTTATAGAATTTGCAGCTGATTGCTAGGCAAGGGTAGCTTATTAAAAACAGACACTGTGCATCTTCGGATTTAAGGTATAAACCGAAATTCTTTCACAATCAGTTCGACCTCTTTTTGATTACTCGGCCCTAAACCGTTTAACAACCAAAGGTTAATACGTGCATGTGTATCGGCACCCGGTTTTGGTATTACAATGGCTCTGGATTGGTTACCACCTTCAATTTTTGATCGCGCTTGTCTATACTTATCAAAACGCCAAGAGGCTAGTAGGTTTGTGCCCGGATAATTTAAGCCTTCATAGCTGCTCCATGTAACGAGAGAGTCGGTCCAAGTAAAAGCATGTGTGCTTGGCTTCTTTAATTTTGAAACCGGAATAAGGGGATGGTTTGTTCGCTCGTAGTAGGGGATAGGATTGGAAAACCAAACAGGTTGCGCACTTTGAGTTAGCGTTAAGCTATCTGTCTTGTCGCCCCATTTTGAAAACTCAATATCAATCTCACTGTTTGCTTCTTCTTTAAAAGTTGTATTATCCCAGGTAAAGAGTCCACAAACAACATTCGGGTCGATGTCGGCGACGTTACTCATGATAGTAAAAACGTAGGTACCATAGCCATAAAAATTCTTTGAAATCACCTCAGCGCACTTCCAGTACCCACCCTCTTGAATTATTTTAAGATGAAGGTAACCAAGGCTATCGACAAAAACATTTTTTGAACTGCTTGAGAAATAATTGGGGCCCGGACCCATTTTATTAGTGCTATCAAATTTAACATCCCAGGTGATGCCAGAAAAATTTATGGTGTTGGCCGTGCTGGGGTTGTTAGTTGTTTTTGTGGTAGGAAGGATGGGTGGGTCTGATTGTTTACAGGCCATCAGTGACAACAAGAGCAAAATGCCAAGGATGTTTTTTTTGCGGATTCGTGGTGATGTCATAAATACAATTTGATTTTTTGAAACTATTATTTGTTTTTCAAGAAGAATTTCTTTTTGAGATTAGACACGGTAATTTCAAATTCACCCGACTCTGCTATTGATTTATTGTTGCGATCGATAAATTTTAAATCATCAAGCGTGATTTTAAACGCCACTGTCGTGCCTGATTCTTTTTCAATAGTGATCTTTTTAAAGGCAATGAGTTTCTTCACGGAAGGGGTAATGGATGCATATAAATCGCTTAAATAAACCTGAATCACTTCTTTCCCTGAAACCTGACTGGTGTTTTTGACATCAACTTGCAGGGTGATGGTATCGCCTGGGAACATGGACTCAGCGCTTAAACTTAGGTTTTTATACTCAAAGTTTGAATAAGACAAGCCATAGCCGAATGGATATTGCGGCTGATAAGCATCTTCCTTGAAGTTCTTGTCAAGCTTTTCTGAGTATTTATGGTCATACGTCATTAAGGAGCCGGAGTATTTTGGATAGGTAAATGGTAATTTACCGGATGGGTTTACATCACCGTAAAGGATATTGGTTATTGCATTTGCTCCTTCGTTACTTGGTAGGTAGGCCATCACAATGGATTGAGCAAGATTTTCAATTTCACGGATGAGGCGCGGTCTATTTTCAACTAACACGAGAACAATAGGCTTTCCAACCTTAGCCAGTGCTTTTACTAAATTTATTTGTGCCTCGGGTAAGCTTAAATCATCAATATCACCGGGTTTTTCGGTACAAGGGATCTCACCCAAACACACAATAATACACTCGCTGTTTTTAGCGCTCTCAACTGTTTGTTCAATGTTTAGTTCTTTATCCAGCGCTGAGCCTTTGCTGTAGGTAACATTTGAAGGACCAATTTTGGCAATGATCGACTTCAAAATGGTGGATTTAGTTAATGGATTAAAGGTGGTGTCGACACCTTGCCAGGTATTGGTCCATGCTCCGTTAAGGATGTTCAAAGAATTTGCTGCAGGACCACAAATCAACACTTTTTTAGTCTTTGAAAGTGGTAGAGTTTGGCTTTCATTTTTCAACAAAGTGATGCTTTCAGAGGCTGTTTCTTCGCTAATTTTTCTAAATTTTTCTGAGCCAAAATCAGGATAATCCTTCAAGTTAGCGGTGGCGCTTTCAAATAAACCCAATGAATATTTTAGTGTTAAAATTCTACGTACCGATTCATCTATTCTTGTTTCAGGAATTTGTTTTTCCTTCACCAATTGAAGCAGTAGTTCAGTGAATTCAAAATCGTTGGGCACCATACTGAGGTCTATTCCCGCCAAAACTGCCATTTTTACAGCTTCTTTTAATGAAGCAGCTACATGATGAACTTTGTAAAGTTTAATAATGTCTTCCCAATCAGTAACGGCAACGCCCTTAAAGTTTAGTTCGTTACGCAATAAATTAGTTAAAATATCATGATTGGCATGCACTGGAATACCATTGATTTCTCCTGAATTAATCATGATGGTTTTGGCACCAGCATCAATGGCTGTTTTAAATGTCGGTAAAAAATACGCCCTTAACTCCCTTTCAGGGATCCAAGCTGGTGTTCTGTCTTTGCCACTGAGTGAATAGCTGTAGCCTAAAAAATGTTTCATGCAAGCTGCCACTTTGTATTTGTTTGACACACTAGACCCCTGATACCCTGTGATAGCTGCAGCAGTCATTTGTTGCGCCAGGTAAACATCCTCTCCATAGGTCTCGAAGAACCTCGACCAAAGGGGTTGTCGACCTAAATCGAGCACGGGTGAAAAATTCCATGGAATACCAGAAGCACGCACTTCATAGGCAGTAGCGGCTGTTACTTTTTCAATTAATTCAGGATTCCAAGTTGCTGCCTGGGCCAATTGTTGCGGAAATAAGGTGGCGTCGATGGTGTAATTGGCGCCATGAATGGCATCGATTCCGTATAAAATAGGAATGCCAAGCCGTGTTTTAGTTTTTGCTGTTTCTTGAATTTG
>CALPON020000061.1 GCA_943325195.2 Sphingobacterium thalpophilum
ATCAGACTTGTCATGGCATCGTCTGCAGAAACGGTCATGGGTCCAGAGGGATTGGCATTCAGCGCATTTCCATAACTGAACTTGTCGTTTAGCGTAGAAATAAAGAGCGCGCCCTCCACCCCATAAATGCCTTGGAGGCGACTGTTTCCGCGTCTTTTTTCGATCCCAAAACTCACACCGTAGGTGGCGGCATTGCGCTGCCAAGTATTTGTTTTCAGTGCACGGGGGGCAGGATAAGCAATGATGGTGCTGGCTGCAGCGGCCCGGTCAATTTCTTTTTCCCTGGTCACATACGAATTAAAACCAATTCGGGCACCGATTCGATAAACCGTCTTATCATCCTTAAAATAGCGCACATTGATGGCTTGTGTATTCGAAACAAAATCAAAGCGAGTCTGCTTCAAAAGTTTGGTGGCATCCAGACTGATGCCCCAGTTTCCTTTACGGGGCAGAATGGTATCTCCTTCTTTATTGACAGGGGATTGGGCGGTGAGCCGAGTGGCGGTGATTAGCAAAACAATCAAGACAGAAACCGTACGGAGCAGAGAGCTGATATTTTTCATTGGCGGAGGGATTTAGTATTTTTAAAAGAAACGTTTATCTGATGGTATTAGTATGTTTAGGATTTAAATTTACTTCGTTTTAAAATCGCCAGACTTATTCTGAAGTAAAGGAACAAAGCGAAAAGCGCCCATGCTTTTACGGTCAAAATTTGTTTCGGAATTTTTTTTCAGCCAGATCATTTCCTGAACTTCCCCTTCACCTTGCGGTATAATCATCATTCCCCCCACTTTCAGTTGCAGAAGCAGATCATTTGGAATGTAGGGTGCGGCGGCCGTTACAATCACTTTGTCAAAAGGAGCAAACTGCGGAAAGCCTTTGTAACCATCACCATACATGAGTTTGGCGGCCCGGTAACCAATGGATGGCAGGAAAAGGCGGGTTTTCTCAAACAATAACTTTTGACGCTCGATGCTGAACACTCGGGCACCCATTTCGAGTAAAACAGCGGTCTGGTAACCGCAGCCAGTGCCAATCTCCAGTACTTTTTCTCCTTGCTTAATATCGAGCTGTTCGGTTTGAAAAGCCACGGTATAGGGTTGTGAAATCGTCTGCCCCGCCCCTATTGGCAGGGCTTTATCGGAATAGGCATGATCGAGCAGAGCAGGGCGGTCCGTCTGTGCATCAAAGAAAAGATGCCGCGGAATTTTCTCTATTGCAGCCAGTACCCGGGGGTCGCGAATGCCTTTTTGGCGCAATTGTTCCGCCAAGCGCCTTCGCTTGCCTTGGAATAGGTAATCATCTTCTTTTGAGATCTTGTCTGTCACGTGTAAGTATAGAGCCCTAAGGTATCCTGTAATAAACACCGGCTATTTGATATTTTCTTTTAATTACTAACAAGGGGGCTTTAAAACCAGGTAGCTTTGACTTATGATTAATGAGATTTCACTGGTTGGTTTGGGGTATATTGGAAAGATTCATCTGAAATTACTCAGTGAAAATCCGCACTGGCAATTAAAAGGCGTTTACGATCTGGACAAAAATCTGACGCGTGAAATGGCCGAAATGTATGGTGTTCAGGCGTTTCAGAGTCTTGAAGAGTGTCTGTCACATTCGCAAGTAATTGACATTGCCACCCCCAGCAGTACGCATTACGAGATTGCCCGTCAGGCGATTATGCAGGGCTGTCATGTTTTTGTGGAAAAACCAGTTACCTCTGAATTGAAGGATGCCCGTCAACTCCAAAAACTGATTAAGGAAGCTGGCGTTGTTTGCCAAGTGGGACATGTGGAGCGTTTTAACCCATCCTTTATCGCCGCAAAACCGTTTATACAAGATCCCGTTTTTATTGAAGTCCACCGTCTGGCGCAATACAATCCCCGTGGCACCGATGTATCGGTGGTACTCGATCTCATGATGCATGATATCGACCTCATTCTCAGCATCGTAAAATCAAATGTCCGCAAAATACATGCCTCTGGCACCCCTTTAGTGAGTGGCACTGCTGATCTTGTGAATGCGCGTATTGAATTTGAAAATGGCACGGTTGCCAATGTCACCACTAACCGCATGGCCTTCCGCAACAGCCGCAAATTCAGGGTATTTACGCGTGAAAATCTCGTCAGTATTAACTTGCTGGAAAAACATACGGAGATTATCCGCATCCGCAATGCGGCGCCAAACAGCAGGCATCTCGTGATAGACCCGGGTTACCAGCAGCCAAAAAAAGAAATAGTATTTGAACATCCAATAATTTTACCGACGAATGCAATAAACGAGGAATTGACGACGTTTTATACAAGCATCAATTCCAATAAAGCAATTTCCGTGGGTATTGACGATGCCATTAGGACTTTGGAAATTGCTTTTGAGATTGAAGAAAAACTAAATCCCTAAATTGCCCTTGCTAGGTAATTAGGTTTATTTAATTATTTTTGAAGCGAAGCGGGATGGCATTGCGGTAGTGTATGAGATTATTTTTAGTTGTTGTAATAACATTTGTTTTATTTCTTGCTTCCTGCAAAAAAGATCTTGCCGCAGATGAAACTTTTTTCATACAACCAGGCGAGATTAAAGTGCTCCCTGCAAATAAACAAGGGACGGGCAGTCACAAAATAACAGAATTATGGATGTACGTGAACGGGAAATTCCAGGGGGCCTACCCTGCCGGGAGTTTGCTGCCTGTCATTTCCAACGGAGCCCAGGTCAAAATCAATCTTTTAGCGGGCATCAAGAACAATGGCATTTCGGATACGCGCATCTTCTGGTCCTTCTACAACCTGATTGAACTCGACACGCTTGTGGAAGCTGGAAAGACGGTTCGCCGCGATTTAAATTTCACCTATAACCCTTATACTGTTTTTGCATGGAATGAAGCCTTCGAAGGTAATGCCGGCTATACACTGCGTAAATCGCCAGTTTCATCCGTTTCTTTTCGAATGGCTTCTGCGGCAGACTGTTTTGAAGGTCGCTCTGTATCGCTCTCTCTGAGTGGGGATAGTATTATTGCTCAGATCGAAAGTACCAGCAGTTTTAGTTTACCAAGCGGGTCCAGTAACGTCTACCTCGAATTAAATTATAAAGGCAATGAAGATTTTACGGTCGGCCTTATTGGTGATAATGATCAGTTTAAACCCGCATTAAATGTATCTGCACAGAGCAACTGGAACAAAATATATATTCAGCTCAGTTCAGCGGTCAGTGAATCGCCTGTCAGTTCTAAATACCGGGTTGCTTTTCGATTGCTGAAGCGCGGAGATTTAGATCCGAAGATTTTTCTCGATAATATAAAACTAGTTTACCTGCAGTGAGAAAAAGAACGACCACACTTTTATATATTCTCAGTGACCTGCTTACCGCCAGTTTTGCGTGGACGCTCTTTAACTATTACCGCAAAACGCAAATTGATGTCCTTAAAACCGGAGGTATAAGCGGTGAAATTTTTGACCATCAGTACTATATCAGCATCGCCATTTTGCCTGCCATCTGGGTACTGGTCTATTATTTATCAGGCTCCTATAACAATGTCCTTCGTAAATCTCGGATCAATGAGTTTGTGCAAACGCTGGCTACCTCTATTATCGGGGTTACGGTTTTATTCTTTGTGCTGCTGCTCGATGATTCAGTTGCATCGTACCGCCTGTATTACAAACTCTATTTTGTACTGTTCAGCTATCATTTTTTGCTGACCAGTGCTTTCCGTCTTCTACTAAGTTCAAGAACTAATAACAAGATTCATAAGCGTGCATTTGGTTTCCGGACGATTATTATTGGCAGTAATGAGCGGGCCTTAAAAATGTTCAGAGAAATCAATGCCCTCAAATATGGTATTGGCAATACCTTCATCGGTTTTGTCCACATTGAGGGAAAAAATGGGTATTCAGAACAGTTGCGTCAGGTGCTACCTCATCTGGGCGAATATCATGATATTCTTCAGACTATTGAGCAACATGATATTGAAGAGGTGATTATTGCCTTGGAGAGCTGGGAACATGAATACATTAAAAACATTGTGAATGACCTCGGCGATATGGGTGTGATTATTAAAATTATTCCAGACATCTATGACATCCTCAGCGGCCATGTAAAGATGACCAGTATTCTTGGTACGCCACTGATTGAGATTAAAAATCAAATCATTCCAGAGTGGCAGATTTCGGTCAAGCGTTTTATTGATGTCACGGCCTCCATCATTGTCTTAATTTGCTTTAGCTGGCTCTATATACTTTTGGGCTTTATTGTTTGTTTGGGTTCACGTGGTCCTATGTTTTTCAGGCAGGAACGGATCGGCATGCACAGCCGTCCCTTTTACATTTATAAATACCGCACCATGCTGGTTGATGCTGAGAAAGATGGCCCTGCCTTGAGTAGTGCCAATGATCCGCGGGTCACCAAATTCGGTCGCTTTTTAAGAAAAGTTCGACTAGATGAAATGCCTCAGTTCTTCAATGTCTTGATTGGTGACATGAGCTTGGTTGGTCCGCGTCCCGAGCGGAGATACTACATTGATAAGATAGTCGAAAAAGCACCGCATTATAAACATCTGCATAAAATCCGTCCCGGAATTACCAGCTGGGGACAAGTAAAATATGGGTATGCGGAAAATGTGGATCAAATGATTGACCGCTTAAAATTTGATATTCTTTATATTGAAAACATGAGCTTGTTACTGGATTTCAAAATTCTGGTCCACACGATTCTGATCGTGCTTCAGGGTCGTGGTAAATAAAAAATGCAGGTCCCTGCCCGCATTTAATTGTAAATTTGCGGTGTGATTAAACAAAGCATTAACAACTATCTTTCGCTCATCAAATTCAGTCACACCGTATTTGCTCTACCCTTTGCGATGGTCGGTTTTGTGCTGGGCATGGCCAGTGGCAAAGGCGTATTTAACGGGCAGGTATTTATTCTGGTGGTTTTCTGCATGGTCTTTGCCCGCAGTGCGGCAATGGCCTTTAACCGATTCATTGACCGCCGATTCGATGCGCGCAATCCCCGCACGGCCACTCGTGAAATTCCTGCAGGTACCATTTCTCCGCAAGCGGCGCTGAGTCTCGTTATCATCTGTTCACTTGCCTTTATCCTCTGTACTTATTTTATAAATAACTTGTGTTTTTATTTATCCCCGGTGGCGCTGTTAGTTGTCCTCGGCTACAGCTACACCAAGCGGTTCACGCCACTCTGTCATCTCGTGTTGGGAGCGGGATTAGCCTTAGCGCCTGTGGGTGCCTATATTGCGGTAACACGTGAATTTGATGTGCTGCCGGTCTTATTTGGCTTTCTTGTCTTCTTCTGGGTGAGTGGTTTTGACATTATCTATGCACTGCAGGATGATGAGTTTGACCGAAGTCAGCATTTAAAAAGTATTCCCGTCTACCTCGGCCGAAGAAATGCGCTGCGTTTGTCCCGTTTTCTTCACTTGCTGAGTGCATGCTTGGTCTTTATCGCCTATTTGCAGGGGGACTTTAATGCACTCTACCTCATTGGCGCCGTCATTTTTGTTGCGCTACTGATTTACCAGCACAGACTGGTGAAAGTGGATGATCTCAGTAAAGTGAATCTGGCATTTGGCACCACCAATGGCATTGCGAGCGTGGCTTTCAGCATTTTTGTCTGTGCCGCTCTTCTACTTCGGTACTTGTAGACTCTTATTTTTCTTAGCGAATTGATAGCCGAGGGTGGCAGTGAGTTGGGTAGCAAAAAAGTGATGGCTTGCTTTTCCGTTTCCGCGGCCAAGTACAAATACATTCACGTAATCCGCATAAACGGCTTTACCGACAAACTCGAGGTAGGCTTTATTGTATAACGAGAAGCGCGCGCCGGACTCGACACCCGTTATCCATCCCGCTACCTTCCAATTGTTATTGAGACGTTGATCAAAAAGTGTCACATCGGTTCGCGGCACAACAAGGCCAGCGCCGGGCTTCACCATCCAGGTCATTGTAAAGGCTTTCCCCAGTGAGAAGACTTGCCATTTGCGGACCAGGTTTAACATCCAGAAGTTTGCGCCGTCCGTATGTTCAAAATGCACAAGATCTTTTCCATTCAAAATGGTATCCTGGTCTACCCATGTTTCATTAAATCGTCCGCTAATGCGGAGCGTTTGATTATCATCCACAACATATTTGGTATGATCATAATTTAACTCAAAAGCCCAGCGCGAATTAATACTGTAACCAACGCGGAATACAAACTGAGGAATGGTGATGTTGATGACATCTTTTAGTTTATCGAAATCCGGCCGGTCATGCGCGGTTGCCTCATGTAAAGTAAAATCATAATTGTCGATACGACCGGTAACAGGATTAACACGATTTGAAGTGTTGACAAAGTGAATCGTGCTTTTACTATACCAGGCGCGGGTATATCCCCAACCCAAATAAAAATGGCCATCCTTTGAGAGGGTCTCTTGTGCGGCAGAAGAAAAAAGGATTCCGGACAAGGCCAGAATTAATAATACGCGCATCACTCGGTTTTGTGTCTAGCGCGAAAGTACCTAATATTATTTAATATTGAAATTTCAATGGATAGGAAAGAACTCAGGAGTCCTTTGTCAATGCGCTCCGGCCATTCGATAAAGCAAAAGTTTCCGGATTCCAAGTATTCATCCATACCAATATCAAAGGCCTCTTCAGGGGCCTTGAGGCGGTACAGGTCGAAATGAAATATTTTTCCCTCTGGATAGGTATACTCATTAACGAGTGAATACGTGGGGCTGCTAAAATCAGACTGACTTTGTAATTGCCGGCAAAGCGCTTTTATAAAAGTGGTTTTTCCTGCACCCATAGGGGCATAAAAACAGAAGACGCGCTCCTTGCCAGCGAAGTGCAGCAAGGTCTCCGCAATTGCCGGGAGATCTTCAAGTCCGTATGCTTTTTGTTCCAGCAGCATCATTCTCTATTTTGGAGACAGGACAATGTAGGGAATAATCATTTCTTCCAGACTGACACCCCCGTGCTGAAAGGTATTCCTATAATAATTAACGTAGTGATTAAAATTGTTGGGATACGCGAAAAAGCGATCTTCCCGCGCAAAAACAAAGCGGGTACTAGGGTGCTGGCGTGGTAGAAAGGCATCAGAAGGATTCTTGACCTCGAAGACTTCTTTGGCATTGTATTCCAGGGCTTTTCCCTGTTTGTAGCGCAGATTGGAATTCACATTTTTGTCGCCTAAAATTTTTGTAGGTTCTTTTACATGCACTGTCCCATGATCTGTTGTGATCACGAGGCGGATTTTTTTTGCAGCGAGTTGCCGCATGATATCAAATAAAGGCGAATGTTCAAACCAACTGCGGGTAATACCCCTGTATGCCGGTTCGTTTTCTGCTAATTCACGGATGACCTCCATTTCAGTGCGCGCATGACTAAGCATGTCCACGAAATTATAAACAATGACATTCAGTTTATTGAGCAGCAAGTTATTCAAGTTGTCCGCCAGTTTTTTTCCTGCGGTAAAATTTGTGATTTTATTGTAACTCATCTTTACCTCTTTACCCAGACGTTTGAGTTGCGCTTGCATGAAAAATTCCTCATGCATGTTTTTCCCTCCCTCTTGTTCATCATTCAGCCATTTGTCGGGAAAGCGTTTTTCAATTTCACTTGGCAGCAGTCCGCTAAAAATGGCGTTTCGGGCGTATTGCGTCGCGGTCGGTAAAATACTGTAGAAGCTTTGCTCCTCCTCCACTTTAAAATAATCTTGCAGCATTGGCTGAATTATTTTCCACTGGTCAAAGCGCAGGTTATCAATTAGAATAAAGAAAACCGGATCAGGCCCTTCTAGTTCCTGTACGAACCGGTTTTTAATCAGCGTATGACTCATGACCGGCGGATTGGGGTCTTTCCCACTCAGCCAGCCCAAATAATTTTTTTCGATGAATTTAAAAAACTGATTGTTTGCGTCGGACTTTTGCATCTTGAGCACTTCCAGCATGCTTTTATCCTGCAGTTTGTCCATTTCCAGTTCCCAATAGATGATTTTTTTATACACGTCGGCCCATTCCTCCCAATTGAGGTTGTCATTGATGGTCATGCCAATCTGCCCGAATTCTTTCCGGTAATCGGTATTTGTTTTTTCACTCACCAGACGGCGGTTATTCAGTGCTTTTTTGAGTGCTAGGAGAATTTGATTGGGATTGACCGGTTTAATAAGATAATCGGCGATTTTTCCGCCAATCGCATCATCCATGATGTGTTCTTCTTCACTTTTAGTAATCATGATGACGGGCAGGTCGGAGCTTCCCTGTTTAATCTTTAAAAGCGCATCGAGGCCCGAAATGCCGGGCATATTCTCATCAAGAAGAACAGCGGCTATGTTTTTATCATCCCGAACTAGATCAATGGCTTCATCACCGCTAAGAGCAGTAATGACCTCGTAGCCTTTCGATTCCAAAAATAAAATGTGTGGTTTCAACAGTGCTATCTCATCATCTGCCCATAAAATCCTGATCTTGTCCATAGCTGCTTAAATTAAATGTAAGGTATAAGGAATTAAATTTATCTTCTTTATTCCTAATGCCAATATTATTAACGAATTTTAGTCTTTGAAATTGTGATGCCAACGAATAAAAAGAAAATCATTAACGATCCCATTTATGGCTTTGTCACGATACCCAATGAGTTGATTTTTGATCTTATTGAGCATCCTGTCTTCCAACGTTTGCGGCGGATTAAGCAACTGGGCCTCACTAACCTTGTTTATCCTGGTGCCTTACACACACGTTTTCACCATGCCATTGGCGCCATGCATTTGATGCAGGAAGCGGTGAATGCCTTGCGTCAGAAAGACATTGTGATCTCTGAACAGGAAGAAATTGCTGTACTAATCGCGATTTTATTGCATGATATCGGCCATGGTCCTTTTTCTCACGCCCTTGAACACAGCATTGTGCGGGGGGTGAGCCACGAAACCATCAGCAGTTTGTTGATGGATAAACTAAATACCGAATTCGGCGGGCGGCTCAGCCTGGCCATTCGTATCTTTAATGATGACTATCCGCGGGCTTTTCTTCACCAGCTAGTCAGTTCGCAGCTGGACATGGACCGTTTGGATTATCTCAAGCGAGATAGTTTTTTTACGGGTGTTAGTGAAGGGGTGATCAGCAGTGACCGGATTATTAAGATGCTGAATGTGGTCGACAATGAATTGGTAGTAGAACAAAAAGCCATATATAGCATTGAGAAGTTTTTAATTGCCAGACGACTGATGTACTGGCAGGTTTACCTGCACAAGACTGTCCTCAGTGCGGAAACACTGCTCATGCACATTTTAATGCGCGCCAAAGAACTCTCTGCAATGGGTAAAGAACTCTTTGCAACACCGGTCTTCTCTGAATTCCTAAAACATGATTATACGGAAGAAGATTTCAAAAAAGATCCGGGCTTACTTGAAAAATTTGCGAAACTGGACGATACCGATGTGAGCGCGTCCATAAAAGTCTGGGGCGATTCCGACGACAAAATTCTTGCCAGGCTTTCGAACAATCTGTTGCGTAGAAAACTTTTTAAAGTAGAGATACAAACTGAGCCTTTTCCACGTCTCTATTGCGATTCACTTATTGAAAAGGTTTGCAAAGATTATCAGATCACACGCGAAGAAGCCAGGTATTTCATTATTACAGACACGGTGAATAACAGTGCCTATAATGCCCGTTCGTTTAACATTAACATTCTTACCAGTAAAGGTAATTTGGTAGACGTGGCTCAGGCCAGTGATCAATTGAATTTACAAAGCTTGAGTACAACGGTGACCAAACACTTTCTCTGTTATCCTAAAGAACTTATACATTAATTCTAAAAATATACCGCTTATGAAAAAGTACTTCCCTATAATTTGTCTTGGCTTGGGCCTCAGCGCTTGTCATTCAGACGAGAATGTCCTTGCCGATCTGCAACTAAAAGTAAAAGATACTGTGCAGGCCGAAACCAGTTTTTCTTATGTAGCGGATCAGTTCTCTGATTTACGCGTATTGCGCTATAAGGTAGAAGGCTTTGAGGCACTCGATTTGCGCAGTAAGACCTTGCTCTATTACCTCTATGAAGCGGCGCTTTGCGGGCGGGATATTAATTACGACCAAAACTACCGCCACAATCTGGCGGTGCGCAAGGTCCTTGAAAAAGCGATCGAAAACTATAAGGGTGACCGCAACACTCCAGACTGGAAAAACTTTTTGGTTTACGCAAAACGTGTCTGGTTTAGTAATGGTATTCATCACCATTATAATCATGACAAGATATTACCAGAATGCTCTGCAGATTATTTCAAGTCTGTTCTGGCGCAATTGACGGATGCTGATCTGCCATTGGCAGCGGGACAAAGCCGAGCTGCTTTTGAAGAACTTATTATGCCTGTTATTTTTGATCCCGCAGTGGATGGCAAAAGGGTCAACCTGGACGCCAAGGCCGACCTTTTGAAAACATCAGCAATGAACTTTTATGAAGGCGTGAGTCAAGATGAAGCGGCGAAGTTCTATGAAGATCAGGTCGACAAAAAAAGCAATAATAACCCAATGTATGGCCTCAATAGTAAGCTTATAAAAGAAAACGGACAGTTAACAGAAAAGATCTGGAAAGTGGGAGGCATGTATGGTCCTGCAATTGAAAAAATGGTCTACTGGTTGAATAAGGCGGTGGGTGTCGCGGAAAATGAAGCTCAGAAAGCCGCTCTCGCAGCGCTTGTAAAGTTTTATACAACAGGTGACTTGAAAGATTTTGACGCCTATAACATTGCTTGGGTAAAGGACACAGAAAGTGCGGTGGATGCGGTGAACGGCTTCATTGAAGTTTACCAGGACCCGCTCGGAAAAAAAGGATCGTTTGAATCCGTTGTCTCCATCAAAGATTTTGAAGCCAGCAAACGGATTGCCACTATTGGTGCCAATGCACAATGGTTTGAAGATCACTCTCCAATTTTAAAACAACATAAAAAAGACACTGTAACCGGCATTTCAGCAAAAGTCATCAATGCGGTCGTTGAAAGTGGCGATGCTGCGCCAAGCACACCCATTGGCATCAATCTACCGAATAATGAATGGATTCGTGAAGTACACGGTAGTAAGTCCGTCAATCTCGGAAATATTGTAGAAGCCTATGAACAGGCCGCTGGCGGCAGTGTTGTCGGCGAATTTTATTATAATGATGTGATTCGCAAACGCGTGACTGAGTATGCCTCCCTGGCGGATAAACTCCACACGGATATGCATGAAGTAATTGGTCATGCTAGCGGAAAAATAGAAAATAAGGTCGGACAGCCCCATGTTACTCTAAAAAATTATGCCAGTGCGCTGGAAGAAGGCCGCGCGGACCTCGTGGCATTGTATTATCTCACCGACCAAAAGTTGGTGGATTTAGGAGTGATGCCTTCACTGGATTACGGTTATGCCGCTTATGACGAATATATTACAAAAGGATTATTGGTGCAATTGGCACGTATCAAACCAGGCAAAGACATTGAAGAAGCCCATATGCGCAACCGCCACATGGTGTCACAATGGGTCTTTGAAAAAGGAAAATCTGAAAATGTGATTGAGCAAAAGTTTGAAAACGGAAAAACCTTTTTTGTAGTGAATGACTACTCTAAACTGCGGACACTTTTTGGTGATTTACTGAAAGAGATTCAGAGAATAAAGTCGCAGGGTGACTTCAAAGCAGGCCAAAATCTGATTGAAAATTACGGCGTAAAGATTGATCCGGTTTTACACAAAGAAGTCCTTGACCGCTATTCAAAACTTAATATTGCACCTTATGCAGGGTTTATACAGCCAAAACTTGTTCCGGTGCTGGAAGGCGATAAAATAATTGATGTAAAAATTGAGTATCCAAAGGATTTTGTCGGACAAATGCTTGAGTACGGAAAAAATTATGGCTTACTTCCGGTCCACAATTGATTGAAGGAATTACTAAATAATGAAAAAGAGACCTCAGGGTCTCTTTTTCATTTTAATAGGGGCGCAGTTTTGGCAATCAGGGAACCATGTTTCAATACAATCAGGCAAAGACAAGACTGCATCATGTTCATCGCGTACCTTTATATTTGTAAAAAAAAGTTTCACCGCACTACTTTGAGAACGCAGGTAATTCAGCATCTCGGGAGAAAGTTTATTCGTGAATCCCTGAAAATCACGGGTAGAGCGACCATTACGGACGTATAAAGTATAAGAAAGCACTTTATTTTCGCGCGGATTACCGAAACGATCGATCACCATCAAACGATCTTCTGTATTATCGAACACAACATTCGATAGGTCTGATTCTTTTTTGATTTTAATTGTTTGTGGTTCCTGTTGCGCTGAGCTAACAGTGCAGAAGCCGAAGTTGAGAACGATGGAAAAAAGAAGCACCTTCATATCTACAAAATACGCAACTATTCGTCTTTAAAAAAATTCAGTTTATGCAGATCAATCAACTGAACCTCCTGATAATAAAATTTGAGGACCTGTTTGTAGTTATAACCCAGCTTTACCATGCGCATGGCGCCTTCTTGCGGCATACCTAGGCCATGACCATAACCATGTCCGCTAAACAAAATCGTATCTTTCGTAATCTGTCGGATATCAAAAAAAGTAGACTTTAACTGGAAATCCACGCGTACATTTTTGAGCGGCACTCTTACATTATTCGCTTCTAAATAGATTTTACGCGTATCCTGCGAAAAATTTAGCGCAGCTTTTTTACTACCAGCATCTTCAACGGGAAAGCGGTGTTTAATTTTTAAATAGCTCAGCCAGTCTTCCACTAAGATTTTACGTTCCCAGCGAGCATTAGGCATATTCATACTAAAGCTATCGACAATACTTCGCAGGTAGGGTGTCTTAGAGCCCCAGACATCTTCACTGTTGGCGGTCTGTCCTCCGCTATTACTATGAAAAGCCGCTACAATCAAATTCAAGTTATCATCCACGACCACCTGATCTTTTGTCAGGTCTATGGCCTTGTAAATGCTCATATCCCTTGGCCTGCCAAAATATGCCTGACAGTGAACCTGGTCACAGAGGCTGAAGCCCTCTGTTACGTGTTTATTGATATGAGCGAGGGCAAAGGTGCGCGCCAAGACAGACTGAATTTTATAGAACTCCAAAGCTGAACGAGAGCCCGCTTCCGCTTCTGTTACTCCTGCAATATAATTATCGAGTTCAATTTCGTTGATCACTCGAATACCGGATTCAAAAATTTCAAAGCTCAAGTTCTCCTGATAATTCCGCATTTTACGATCCGGATTATTCAGTTTGACTTTCAGTTCAGAACCGGGGGCGCCAAAGAGCTTCACATAGCGGGCAGTAGCGAGCAAGTTGCCGTCCTGCATAAGGTCTATACTGTCATTTCGGTATTGAATGTCGAGCGGAAGTCCTTGACGAAAAAGAGGAAGAGATTTGCCGTCACATTGCAGTCGGTAACTGCCGGTGTAAATCCCGAGTGTGAGTGCATTCACTTTCAGGTGCGAGAATATGCGAACATGAATGGTGTCGACTGGCAAAAAAAACGAACTACTAACTGCAAACGCTAGAAAAGCCACAATACTATTTCGAAAGTGTCTCATCCTTTGCTATCCTCCACCAGAAAATCCGCCAGTCTTGCGGAAGCGCCGCCAGCGCCCAGATCGGTCTGGATTTCACGGTAGGCCTCCAGAATGTTTTCGCGGTAGGCTGCATTATCAAGTAATTGTCTGAGTTCTGCGCTGATGTTTTCAGCGGTAAAGTTCTGTTGTATCAGTTCTTTCACTGCCTCACGGTTAAGAATCAGATTGACCAATGAAATGTACTTGACATTGACCAGCCGCTTTCCAATAGCAAAAGAAAGTGCGCCACCCTTATAGCAGACTACTTGGGGCAAATTAAGCAAAGCGCTTTCAAGAGTTGAGGTGCCAGATTTTATAATACCTGCAGCAGCATAGTTCATTAATTCATAGGTCTGGTCAAATACAAGTGGAATGTTTTGTTTTTTAAGTCCTTCGAAGAAGTGCGAGGGCAGACTCGATGTCCCTGCCACCACAAAGGTATAATCAGGAAACTGAGGCATGACTTCCAGCATTATGTGCATCATCCGCTCCACTTCTTGAGCACGACTGCCTGGCAGGACAGCGATGAGCGGCCGGTTATCCAAGTGATTTGCCGCTCTAAATTCCCCTTCGCTCCGGAAACGTTTTTTTTGCGCCATCACCTCATCAATTAGGGGATGTCCCACAAAATAAACTCGGTGATTGTGTTTTTTATAAAAATTTTCTTCAAAAGGTAGAATTACAAAGAGCTTATGCGTGTATTTTCGAATGTCCTCAACGCGCCCTTCTTTCCAGGCCCAGACAGTAGGAGAGATATAATAATCGGTACGGATATTATTTTGAAAGGCCCATTTAGCCATTCGTAAATTAAAGCCCGGGTAATCCACCAGAATAAGTAGGTCGGGCTGAAATCTCTTAATAGCAGACTTCACACGGGTGAAATTTTTTCGGATGGTCCTTATGTTTTTAAGCACATCCACAAAGCCCATAAAAGCCATCTCCCTGAGGTGTATGTCTGGCTGAACCCCTGCCACGTCGATCATCCGGTCGCCTCCCGTAAAACCAAAAATGGCGGCAGGATCACGCACAAGAATTTCTTTCATACAATTGGCCGCATGAAGATCGCCACTGGCCTCGCCGGCTATGAAATAGTATTTCATTGACTAAATGTATTCGGGCTCAAGATAATAGGAGATATAGGCAATCAGACCGACATAAACAATGATACTAAAAATCACACCTCTGTTAAAGCGGTCTAATTTATAATGCAATCCTCCATAAAAAAGAGCCAGATTAAACAATGCGCAAATCTTAATCACATTACTCAAGAGGTAGCCGCCCATTAAAAAACGAATAAAACGCTTGGGGAAAGTAATTTGATGATGAAATAAAAGCCAGTAAAAAAAGAAAATAAATAGCGGCGTAATTAATCCCACTAAAAAGCCAATCCAGCCCATATCTGCTTTAGCAATCCATTTCATCATACTTCAAAATATCTTAAGTGCGTTAGGTACTTATGGTCGGTCAGGTCAGCCTGCACGGGCACGACAGAGACATAGCCATTGCTAAGCGCCCACTCATCGGTGTCCAG
Organism: Sphingobacterium thalpophilum; assembly: GCA_943325195.2. Lineage (GTDB taxonomy): Bacteria > Bacteroidota > Bacteroidia > B-17B0 > Aurantibacillaceae > Aurantibacillus. The sequence continues at coordinate 15,080 of CALPON020000061.1, forward strand.
CGCTTCCGGTTCAAAGTTCACAAACTCACCCGTCAGCCAGTAATACTCGCGTCCATAAGGATCTTTGCGTTCTTCAAATTTCTCCACCCAGTTCGCTCTGGCCTGTCGCACCAAGCGAACCCCTTTGAGAAGTTCCTTATTCAGCTTTGGAATGTTGACATTGAGACAAGTTCCCGGAGGCATTCCTTTCTCGAGTGCGGACTTAATAATACTGGCAATAAATTCTTCCGCCTGCGAAAAGTCCGCATCAATTGAATAGTCACAAAGACTAAAACCTATACTGGGCGTTCCCTCTAGCGCCCCTTCAATGGCAGCGCTCATGGTGCCACTGTAGATCACGTTGATAGAACTATTACTGCCATGATTAATACCGCTGAGGACAAGATCAGGACGGTGTCCGATGATGTGATTGACTGCCATTTTAACACAGTCCACCGGTGTTCCACTGCAACTAAATTCTTTCAGCGCGGGATGATGATTCGTTTTTTGAATCCGGATCGTTGAATTTATCGTGATGGCATGTCCCATGCCGCTTTGAGGCTTGTCTGGAGCAACCACAATGAGGTCTCCGAATTTAGCCGCAATTTTACAAAGAGCTGTAATGCCTGGCGCTGAAATGCCATCATCATTGGTTACTAATATTAGTGGACGTTTATTCATCAAGACTATAAAACTACCATTTAGCGCCGTCTTTCAGTAGGAGACAGCACTAAACTTACTAAAGAAGTGTTGTTAATTTATAAATGCGAGCGTTGAAACTTTTTTGAAACTGTTCCGCAGACACTTAGCAAGCTTGACAGATGGTCATAAAAAAAGCCGGAAGGGCATCCGGCTTTTTTAAAATGATTAGCAGCAGATTAAGCAATTTCACCTGAATACTTGGCCATGAAATCCATAGCCACATCCACCATTTCTGAACTGCCCAAAAAGAGTGGTGTCCGCTGATGCAATTCGGTAATCGGTAATTCCATTATTCGCTTGCTGCCAGTGGTCGCCTTACCTCCGGCCTGCTCAATAATAAATGCCAAAGGATTACATTCATACAATAAGCGCAACTTTCCTTTTGGAGATTTGGTTGTCGTCGGATAGATGTAAATCCCCCCCGTCAGCAGGTTTCGGTGAATATCAGCCACGCCGCTGCCGATGTAACGGGAAGAATACGGGCGGTTGCTCGCTTTATCCTCTTCCTGACAATATTTTAAATACTTTTTTACGCCATCGGGAAAATGCAGATAATTACCCTCGTTAATAGAATA
>CALPON020000062.1 GCA_943325195.2 Sphingobacterium thalpophilum
CGATGTTCGCTGCTTGAAAATTTACCGAACTGGTATAGATGCTATTATAGATGACTTTTCCAGTGTCCTGACTATTCGAGGCTAGGAATTGTGAGCCGTTGCGTTCTCCTTTAATCCACGGATGACCTAGTATATCGGTCGCACCTACCGGATCCTGCAGTGTGCAGTGCCGGCCATTAATATACAAGAAGCCACTTTTAAAATGAAGCGAGTCTCTGCAGATGATTGAGTTTGCCATCAAAACCGAGTTCCCGATACCCTTGTCAATTTCCAGTTCCCAGAAAACTGGACTGACAGAACCACTGATGATACTTTGATTTCCCGGTAGAAAAATAGCCCTGCAGAGTTTTGAGTCGGCTGCCTGTGCGGGGCTAAAGCGAAGTAGATCATTACAAATGAGGTGACTTGTCACGTAGAGACTGCCTGAGAAACGCACTTGTAAAAGAGGATCACAGCGGAGAACACCGAAGCTGCCCTCGCAGGAAATGAAATTGGTAGTAGGCACGAAGAGAGCAGCTGCAGTGCCATTCACATAAAGACCATCCTGTGCCATAGCGCCGAGTGCGGCCATTAGAAAGATCTTGAAAAAACGTAAACGTTGTGAGCTCATAATTTCATGATAAAATTCAGCACATAAAACTGTGGACGATTTTCCATCGCCTGACTATTTAGTCCATCACTTGCTCCATTCCCCACTTTTCCGCTGAATTCAGAATTTGGATGTACATGGGTTTGTGCTGTGGTAACAATGGTCCCTGCGCCATCACCTGCCAGTCCTCCCGAACCCCCGCCTGCACGCGCCAGTCCCGTCACTTGTCCGTTTGGTGTGGTATAATGAACATGACCTCCACCGCTGGCCTGAATGGTGCCACCGTCCATATTGCTTTCGTGAAAATGACGGGGTACTTCGGATTTACTGAGGGTGTGAAAATTTTCACCACCTGTGGTATTCAACTGGTAAATAGGATTGCTATCTCCGGCAGTCAAGGCACCTGCAGACTGACCGGCCGATAGAATGAATCGCCCCCTTAGATCCGGTGTACCCTGCGTGCCATTGCACAGAGCCCAGCCGGGAGGAATGGTGCCGCCATGAAACATGACAATGGTCCCGGCGGGGACAAGCGCATTGACCGGGTAACCGCTGACACTCAACGATCCACCTATACTCACATGCCCGGCAACAGTTGAATTGCCACTCACCGTACTGTTTCCTGCTACGTCTAAGGCTTCACGGGGATTTTGACGGTTAATGCCGACACTAAAGATGGCGGTGGAAGAGGGAGTGGTAATGACACCAGAAGGAAATACTGCGCCGTTTGAAACGGATGTCGACAAAATAAAAGGGCTCATCGAGACCCACCGTAGCGAAGCGCTATTGAAGAAATAAGGCATGCGGTGATCAGTATCGTATACCATCAGTCCATCGGCTGGGAGAATGGTCCCGCTTGCTATACTGAGGCGGTTCGCGGCAGTCATCGTTGGCGATAAGAGTCCCCTGAAGGAGCCGCCGGGACTTTGCACGTGCAAGGCTGCAGTGGGATGGGGATTTAAAATATTAACACCGACCTGCGCATCGAAGATGCCAACGCAGAGATTGAATATTAATAACAACTGAAATTTAATCCTCTTTTTTTCTTGCTTTTTCATGGGTTTTTATAGTTAGAATATTAGATTTAATCACGATGCCCTCCTGCAGATAAGCGCGGACCTGAAACTGCAACTCCATAACTTGATCTGGCGCCGCTTCTGAATAGCTACTAACGCTCAGTATGCCGGTTACCGGGAAGAATCTTACTTCCCCTGCCAGTTTGCGAAATACAACGAAGTGCACTGAATCAGGGAAGGCTTTCTTTTTCCAGGAAATGCCTAGTAAATGCGATTTTTTCTCATATCTTTTTTCTATCATGAATGGTGTTCGATTTTCTTTTTCAGGAGCGGGTACGTTGCAGCTTGCTCGGTTCGAGAATGCACTTGCGTTTCCACTGGAATCCATTGCCAGCATTGTAAACCAATAGTACCTGCCGGCTTTTGGCTCAATGGTGCACGATAACGAGCTTCTGTCCATTTTAAGCATCTGCTCTGCCTGCAAGGTATCATCCGTCTTTATAAAAAGATGGTAGTATAAAAGATCTTTTTCTGGATTCCCTAGCCATTCAACGACCAACATTTTTTTCTTGATCCCTGCGCTTACCAGAAAAGGCGGGGTCGGTGCTGTCAGATCAGGCAGGCGACATGCTATGATTGGTCCGGCAGCGCTTCTGTTTAAATCCTTGTCCACCGCAACTACTTTATAAATAAAATTATTTTTAGCGTTGGCTGGCAGTACATCCGTGAAACCATTAACAGATAAGGGATTTGGACTCATCTTCACAAAATTGCCGGAGAGCGTGTCGTCTATTGACCTGTAGATAATATAGCCTTGCAAATCTTTTTCGGAATTCTTTTTCCATTTTAAAATAATTTTTCCGGAATCCGCCCTTACGCTGATATCCTCGGGTGCATTTGGCGGCTGTATATCCGGAACATCGACCTGCAAACGGATGGGATTGGATTGGTTTCCTTCTTTATCAGCTGAAAATAATTGGTACATATACGATTGGTAAAAAGGCACCGAGTCAGTGATTGAAAAGGATTCTGCATTTGCAGCGATTGTCTTTATTTTCCGATAGTCCGTATCATTCTGTGTGGTTCTGAAAAGATGGTAATCTTTCAGATCGCTGCACTTAGACGATTGCTGCCAGGAAAGACGAATCAGACGGCCCTGCGTTTGCGAACGAAAGTTATCTGGCGCTGGTGGTGGTTCAAGGTCTGGGAAACGGATAGCTACGGAGGGAGAGCTTTCGGTCAGACTTCCAAAAAAATCAAGACCATAAAATGTGTAATAAAAAGTACCGCCTCTTATAGGGACCTCATCCACGAAACGATTAATAAAGCTATCCTTATCCACTTTACCTGCCGCAAAGAGAACGGGCAGTTCGGTCAAACAGATATTTTTGACTGAATCCGACTGTCGCCTATTAATTTTTACACCATAGAAACGATTACTTTCTTCCAACCATGAAAAGTGAACCTTGTTTTTAGCGACCTTAAACACAATTTTTTGAGGTGCTGCTTCGCCTTTATATTCTCCCGTAAAAAGCACTGGAGATTCACTTTCTGTTTGTGTCTGATTATTTTCTGAAGACACTAGACGATAACGATACTTGCGGTGTGCAATTAAACTGCTGTCCCTAAAAAAAATGCCAATGGCTACGCAGAATTTTTCTGATTGAAAGGAGGCTAAAGCAGTGGTGATGAGTGAAAGTGATTCAAGTGGATTTTGTAATGCTAATTTTGCAGCCGCTTTCACAAGTTTGTCTGCGTCTTGGTTAAGAGCATTTAGTTTCAGCGAATCGAGCTGGATACGTGATTTATTTATTTTTTTCCAGTCCGTGTTTTCTTCTTTACGATACAGATCAAAGCCTTTTGTATTGATGAGTCCCGGACCATACCATTTAACTTCGATGCTACTGCCATCCGGTGCAACTCTTGTGTGCAATTTTGTTTGTGCTGAACTTAGCAGGCTGTATAGCAAGAACAGTAATAGGTAGTTATTTACTTGTTTTTGCATGACGGATTTTCTGATTTAAAGTGATTTGACAATTAAAGTTGAGACGGTGTTCCTGGTAGTTTTTAACGGTCTGACTTAGACCTTTTCGTTCTTGAAGGGAATAGTCCAGGCGAAAGGAGAGGATTTTGGAAAGGCGGGCGTAAAATGCGGCACCGATAAGCAAGGTCCTGCTAATGGCACGGCCAGAATGACTTTGCTTAAGATATGAGGTACTGAGACTCAGTGTAAATTTATTTTTTGAAAAGCCTTTTTGAAAGTGAGCAAGGCCACCGAATCCGTCTACAGCAGAATTTCCTTGACTTCTCGTGGAATTGGCCAGTGCGTTAAAATTAAAAGTCAGTGCTGTTTTTTGGAACGTGCATTGCAATCCGCTCTGATGATTCATCAGTTTGTTAAGGAGCAGACTATTTGTGCTTTCCTGCAATGACGTTTGTAATTGAAATTGCGCTTTGTAATTTTTATTACCAAATCCGTAACTAGAAGTGCCGCCAGCATTCATGGACACCTGCAAGAAATGTAGACTGTCCCCATAAACATCGCGTACCGGCAGACTTTTTGAATTGAAGGTGGAATAGGAGCCTTGCAAAGCCCAGTTCGGCCGCAGAGTAAAATTGAGGTTCACTGAGGTGATGATTCTTTTTTTTGTTGAGAGTTGAATTTCGTCCAGATTATTTCGCTGTAGGCCAAGCGCAGATTGAATTTGTATTTTATTGCCCGCTAGCTGACAGCCGGCATTCACAGAGTGCTCTTCCACATCGCTACATACGTAGGTTGCACCTAGTGATTGATAATCGGGATCCACCCGTTTGAAGTTGATACCGCTCTGCCATCCCTTGCCTTTATACTGCAGGGCAGCATGGAAGGCTCTTGAGGATCTTGTCCCGGGCCGGTCATTAAACAGCTGATTGCGGTAACTGTACTGACGATTTTTAGAGAGGGGTTCAAATAGGTTCGGACTAAAGTAGCTCAGATGGAGGTCCAGATCACAAGTGAGTTGCGCCAGACTTAGGAGGGTCGCCAGGGAGACAACCAGATTCTCCTGTGGCGCAGAGCGATTACGACTGTCTGCTGGAAGCGAGTAGGGAAGGTCACTGATGTGCATGGCGATGATTTCAAAATGTTGCCGCGCAGTTCCAGCACGAATTTTCAAGGCGCCACCCCTCCTTTCATAGCGCGAGACATCAGTGGCTTGTCCCGGAGACCCTGCAGGTATGGCTTTGGCAAGCCGGCCGTAGGCAAACAGTGCACTCAGTAACGATTTGGTAGGTCTGAATTCAATGCCGCCGCCGAGCAGCAGTGTGCCTGACAAGGAGTATTCTGAGAACTGGAAACTTCTGTGTCCAGCATGCACGGTCAATCCTTTGTAGGAGGGACTGAGGCCAAATTGCTTAAAAGGATGATTGTATCGCTCGAGCCCGTTACTATATATTTTTTCTTTTGTCGTCAGAAGAGCGGAAAAGGGGATGTTGATTTTATTGAGAAGTGTAATATTAAGATTGGCGTTAAAGACAGAAGTAAGGGGATCCCTCCGCGCTGCAATACCCTCCCCCTGATAAAAGGTTCCTGAAAAACCTGCTGTCCCGGAAAGCTTGACAGGTTCTGACTTCCAGGCATCTTTTAAGCTTAGGTATTCCCTCTCTACATCTTGCGCATTGGCATAAGAAGCAGTTGCTAACAGAAGACAGGCAAATGTTGATTGACGATTCATTTGGGGTTAAATCGAGGGCAAGCTATAAAAAGTTCAATAGGTGCAATAGACAGTTTGATCTTTTTTTCTGCTTCTAAAAAAAGCCTATTAATAAGGGAAATTACCTTGTTGCAAAGATTTTGTCCGGCCCAGTAAATGCCAGCAGACCGAAAAAAGGTCTGAAACAGGCGCTGCGATTGATGGCGCTCCGGCTATTTATCGGAAACTTTTTAACAAAATGGGCTTTTTTCAACAGATATGGGCGGTTCAGCGTGTAATAACCGCTGGAGGACGTATGTTTGCTGTCGTTAAACCATTAATAAATCTAAAAATGAACAAAGAAGAATTAATTGAAGCGATTGCTTCTGGATCTAAATTGACAAAAGCTGATTCTGGACGTGCACTTGATGCAACAATCGAAGCGATTGAAAAAGCCCTTAAAAAAGGGGATCGCGTTGGTCTCGTAGGTTTTGGGTCTTTCTCTGTGGCTAAACGTGCTGCTCGTATGGGTCGTAATCCACAAACAGGAAAGGCAATCAAAATTGCTGCTAAAAAAGTAGTGAAATTCAAAGCCGGTACTGTTCTTGCAACAGCTGTAAACAAGGGAAAATAAAAAGCACCTTTATAAAAAAAGCCCGCCTGTATGGTGGGCTTTTTTTGTGCTCTTTTTTGCGGTATGCTAACGCTCGATGAGCACTCAGGCAGATTCGGTTTGAGTGTTCATCGCCTTGTTGGCGAAAAGCAGAAGTACCTATTTAATAAAAAAGATTTTAATGAGCTGACTCGATGAGCAGGGGGATGAGGAGGTGTTCCCAGCGCATTATTACTCTATTGTCCTTTAGTTGATAATTCAAATGTTCCTGTACCTCCTCTTTGTATTCTGGTGTAACGGTCACACGCAGGGCGTCTTCCTTGCTGCTGTACTCATAGGCTCCCCACTGGTCGGCAACTTTGTTAAAGATAATGGTCCACTGTTTCTCACCGGGAATCGCGAATAATCCGTATTCACCAGCTACTAAAATTTTACCCTGAATCTTAATGGGCTTGCTAATTCTGAAGCGTGTAGCCTCATTCGCACCAGCGCGCCATACCTGTCCATAAGGCACCAGTCTTCCCCAAATTGCTCGGCCTTTAACAGCGGGACTTCCATAATTTATAGTGAACACAGCCCCAGCAAGCGATGCAGAGACACTGTCGCGCGGACTAGCTAGGTTTTTTTGCGAAAAACCTGGAAGTGATAATAGGGCGAAGAGAAAAAGAAAAAGGCGAGCAGATTGTTTAATGTATTTCATGTTTTGTTTTGATGACAAGTTACAGCATGGATCGCCAAAATAAAAAAGACGGGGGTTAAAAAATACTAAGTGATTGGTCAAATGGAACGGGATTGTTCTGTAAGATTTTTTTCTCCGAATTTAAAATCTCTAGTTCATTGGTCATGTGGTAGTATTTTTTCTTTAATGCAGTATACTCGTCAGCGCGCGTTTTGGCCTTATTGGTTTGCACCAGGTGATTAATATCTGCAATTATACGAATGCGCTGAATGAAGAGTCCACTGATCTGACTATCCAGCTGATTTATTTTTTCAAGAGTTTCCATCGTGAATCCTCTTTCAAATCATCTGCCAGCTGACTGTCTTTAGCTTCTTCCTCAAAAAGGGAAAATACTCTACTTTTTGTCTGTCAGAAATGTTTTTAGAAAAAGTAGACTCGACCATTGGTAATAATCCACGTTATTTTTCTTGCGAAAGCCATGTCCTTCATCCCTAGCCATCAAGTACCACACGGTGTTACCCTGCGAAAGGAGTTTGCCTTTCATTTGTTCAGCTTCTGACAAGGGCACACGGGGGTCGTTAGCACCTTGAACGATAAATATTGGACGGGTAATGTCGGTAGTATGATTTAAAGGCGAAATTTTATTTAGAAACGCATTCATATCCGGTTGGCGCTCATCGCCATACTCCACCCGTCGGAGGTCCTTCCGGTAGTCCTCTGTGTTTTTAAGGAAGGTCACAAAATTACTGATACCTACCACATCAATTCCGCAGCGGAGTTTGTTGTTGAATGCAGCCATGCAGGCCAGACTCATGTAGCCTCCGTATGAACCACCGCTCACGGCAATCCGATCAGAATCAAGATCACTTTGTGTCCCAATCCAGTCCAGTAATTTACCAATATCCTTTACTGCATCTTCGCGGAGAAAACCATTATCCATTTTTAAATAACTTTTACCATAACCCGTCGACCCCCTCACATTCGGAAGAATGACCACTACTCCCAGCTCATGAACTAGGTAAGAAAGAAAGGCATTGAAGGCGGGCCGTGATTGTCCTTCTGGTCCACCATGAATAGATATGAGGACGGGAAGTTTTCCATTGGCATGAGCGGGTTTTATAACAAAGGCGGGGATTTGCCGTGCCACGCCGCTTACTTCATCAAAAGTGGGATAGGTGATTAGCTCTGCTGCAGGGAAATAGGAGAGATCAAGTCCGCCTGTTTCGCCTTCCGTCCAGCGACTTATTTTTTTATCCCCAATGTTGACAGCGAAAACATCACCGGGAATTTGAAGATTATTTAGGGAAATAAACAGTGCTTTTCCGTCAGGATGAAATTCAAGACCGGTGATAAGACCATGTGGCAGACCATCGATTTGCTCATATTTCAGATCTCCCGTGTTCATGAGATAAAGTTTGTCTACACCATTTTGATTGACCGTGAAGGCCATGCGATTTCTGCCTTTGTTGAGTTTAAAAGCACTCATATCCCAGCGAATAGAGTGTGTAATAGCCTTGATTTTTTGTGTTCGCAGATCAAGGTATTTTAAAGTCTGAAATTCGGTGGCTTCATCACTGCAGATAAAAAGGCCGTTTCCGTCTGCAGAAAAAGCAGCCTGCGCGTAGGCAATTTCTTCCTCTGAAACACGCACAGGTCGACTGGTTTTGCTCTGTAGTTCATAAATCATTAATTCCGAGCGGTTGGCAGAAATATAATGCCGTAATAAGAGGCGTTGATCATCGGGCGAAAAATCAAGCACAGACCAGGAACCACTGGCTTCAAGAAGCAACTTCGCTTTCAGCGGACCATTGGCGCTCATTGTGCCGAGATAGATGTCATAGTCCTTTTGATTGCGCTGCGTGCTGCTGTATGCAAACTGGGATCCACTGTTGTTAAAAACAGGACTTGTGTTTTGTGATCTTCCTCCCTCCGTTAATTGGTAAAAGGCCCCAGAATGTTCGTCCATCCAATACAACTGTGTAAACTCATTTCCTCCCTCATCCTTTGAGAAGATAAAGCCTGCTTGTTTTTTATCCGGACAAAATACGGCACTAACTACCGGTTCTTTAAAAAAGGTAAGTTGGTGGCGAGCACCCATTGGTATTCGAAGACCATGCAGTTGAGGCGTTTCGCCAAAGCGCGTGGAGATGAGCACCTGACCGCTTGAGGGACTAATACCTGCAAGATTTGCACTGCGGGTGTTTTGGTAGCGTAGCAGACTTTCTGTTATTTCTTTTGGGATGGCAGGAATATTTTCCTTTACCAGTTGTGTGATTTCTTTTTCCTGCGCAAAGACAGTGAGTTGTAAAAATAAAAAAAGGAGAGAAGCCTGTTTCATAAAAATTATTGAAACAAGGTAATAAAAATTCAGGAGATAGGTCTCATGGCAAGGTTATGTAGTAAGCACCCATTTGCCTTTAAGGGTATTACGATGATTGGCTTTGTCTCTCGCAAAGGCGACGTATCAAATCGTCCAGCAAGTCCATTTTTACGGGTTTTGGAAGGAAGGCATCGGCCCCTTTTAAGAGGGTTTCATCAATCTCTGGATTCGTTAGTTCGGTACTGATGAGAATAATTGGTAGGGGCTTGGGAGAAGCCTCACGCAGTTCTGCAAACAGTTCGCCAATGGAGGTATCTGGCATCTGTACATCAGTGACCACGCAATCAATTGCTTCAGACTTTAATTTTTTCAGAGCGTTAAGTTTATTACAGGCGGGGTGAACCGTGTGACCCATGCTGCTGAGCATTTTTCGGAGGACTTTAAGGGTCAGCTTATCGTCATCAATAAGAAGGATGTTCATGGGCGGACAAGTACAAGGGATAAAGTTACCCGCTGAATCCTAATTCATCTATGAAATTCGCTGAGCGCCAAGATGCAACGCTAAAAGCTGTCGCAGAGACGTTAAAGAGCCCTCCTGGGCTCAGAAATCAGTCCGATCACATTATTCCAGGGGTCCCGCACAGAGCCCAGTACTATGCCACCACCAACGTCCTGCGGTTTGTCGTGAAGTCGTGCTCCTTGCAAAATGAGGTGATTGATCATGGCTGGAACGTCGGCCACCGTCCAGTAGCAAAGTACGTTTTCGGCTGCAGGAGCACCCAAACTTTCTTCCGGTTGAAGGCCAAGTTCAAAACCCGCGATAGAGAAACCAACATAAAAGGGTTCGTCAAAAGTGGGACTAATAGCAAAGACAAGGCTGTACCATTTTTTTGCTTTGAGGATATCTGGAACGCGATAAATACAGCTGCGCAAGCCAAGAAGAGGAGGGGTCATTTTTTGTTTAGTGTAAAAATAACAAAAAAAAGGTTGTCCCGAAGAGACAACCTTTTAATTAAGGAATTTGAAAATTATTTCCCTTTGTTGACTGATCCTGAAAGATCAGAACCTGCTTTGAATTTTACTACTTTCTTAGCAGCGATTTTAATTTCTTTTCCTGTTTGTGGATTGCGGCCAATACGCGCAGCGCGCTTGGTTACTGAAAACGAACCGAAACCAACCAGTCCGATACGGTCACCTTTTTTTAATGCTTTGTGAATGCTCTCTACAGTTGCTTCGAGTGCACGGCCTGCATCTGCTTTGCTTAATTTTGCGCTAGATGCAATGGCATCAATTAATTCTGCTTTGTTCATTTTTTTGTTTTTTTAAAGGGTTAAACTTTTTTTGTTAAGTAAATGTAGTTAACCCTCCCGCTATTGTCAAGTGTTTTGAGATTTATTTTTAATAAATCGCCCTAAAAATGGCCTTTTTAGCCCTTTGATGTGCTGAAACGGCTGTTCTTGCTAAGGTTTTTTTATGATTCTCGGTTTTTTAGCCCTCTGCAGGCGACTTGTACCGCTTTCGAAAGATCCACAGAAGCGCGACAACGCCAATGGAGAAGCAACCAAGGCCCGCGATCAGCAAGGAGGATGAGAAATAATAAAAAACAAAGGCACATTGCGTAATCAGCAATATAATCGCAATGGTGGCAGTCAAGGTGCTGGAGCGGTCAAGGTGACTGAACCACCGTTTGTGCTTCATGTGCAATTCTTCTGGGTCTAGTTTTTTGAGGATGACTTTCATTCTCAGCATTTCGTCATCACCCTTCACAATATAGTCGTAAGCCCCTTGCTTAATAAAGGAGACAGCGACCCTAATGTTTTCTTGGGCACTCACAATGACAACGCGTATATGAGGATTGTATTTTTTTATCTTTTGCAGTGTTTCCATACCACTTAAATCCTGCATGTGGTGATCGAGAAATATAACGTCTGGTTCTTCTTGCAGCTTGGCAAGACATTTTTCGCCCTCACTGATAAGTGTGACGTTAGAATAACCGATGTTTTGCAGATACTGTCCATACATATTGAGACTGAACTCGTCATCATCCACAACAAATATTTTCATAGCATAGTTGCCTCCTGCTAATTTTTCTGCTTCTATGTCCTTGTCAAATGTACTTCCCGTTGTCTTCATGGCATTTTTATTAGCGTTTTCTTACTGTCAGGGCCTAACTGGCTAGATCTGTTTGCTGGAGATCAATCAGGACTTCTTGGAGTGTCGATTTCACTTCATGTATTTCCTGCGCAAGTAAGGCGGAATTTTCGCCAGTTTTTGATCTCGTTTCAACCGAACGAATGACTTGGTGCAGGCTCACAATCCCCAAGTGATCAAGACTTGGCTTAATGCGGTGTGCAGTCCTGTGTATCGTGTTCAAATCATTGGTAGCCATGGCAGTTGTTAATTCCTCGATGGCCTGTTTACTGCTCTCAATAAAGATGTGAATCATACGTTTATAGTAATCATCGTTATTGCCAGTTAATTTCTTCAGTTTGGAAAGATCATATAGTTTCTTTTCAGTAGGAATCTTTTTCTCGACAGCGGTGCGCGGTCTGGCTTCGAAAACAAAATTGCGCTGATTCGGATGAAGAATTTTATAAATGGTGCCGATTAATTTCTCTTCTTCATAAGGCTTAGTAATGTAGTCATTCATTCCTATTGCTCTGCATTCATCGACCTCGCTCTTAAATGCATTGGCAGTGAGCGCAATAATTGGAATTTCAGACTTCAGATTCTGTCTAATCTGGCGGGCCGCTTCAAAGCCATCCATAATTGGCATTTGTAAGTCCATGAGCACAATGTCAAACTCTGAGTTCCGCAGAAGGTCAAGTGCTTCAAGACCATTTACCGCTTCTGTCACAACACACTTGTAACGCTTAAGTGTATTAGTCGCCACCTGAAGGTTAAATTCGTTATCTTCCACAAGCAGGACGCGGGTATGTGCTATTTCGACAGGCAGAGCTGGAGTGTCCTGGGGCTCATTGACTTCGTCTATTGCAAAGGGTAGCTCGAAAATGAATTCAATCTGTGTGCCTTCATTTTTTTTACTTTTAACGTTGATGTGTCCATCCATCATTTGGACAAGTTCATTGGTAATGGCCATACCGAGTCCTGTCCCCCCGAATCTGCGGGAAACAGAAACGTCTTCCTGACTGAACTTATTAAAGAGACTTAATAAAAAAGCTTCATCCATTCCAACTCCTGTGTCTTCTACCGTCACAGAAATGATGTGGGAATGTTTTTTATGGGCCTTCACCTGACATTCGACGTAAACTCCGCCCGTGTTGGTGAATTTAATGGCGTTACCAATTAGATTAAAAAAGATTTGACGAATCCGCAACGAATCACCACAATAGGTAAAGTCCTTTATTTCTCGGCTGTCCAGCCAAAGAAAAAGACCTTTTTCCCTCGCACGTAAACTCATGATTGATTTTACGTTTTTCAGTGTTTCGCCTAAACGGAAATTTGATTTCTCAAGTCCTAATTCATTCGCTTCAATTTTGGAAATATCGAGCACATTGTTAAGTACTGACAACAAATGCTCTGATGCTTTAAACGCATTGTCAATGTAACGGCGCTGTTTATCGGTATCACCCTCGTAGGTCAATTCCCGAATCATCCCAATAATACCATTGAGGGGGGTTCGGATTTCGTGACTCATATTGGCTAGGAAGGAGGCTTTTGCTTTGGAAGATGTTTCTGCTTTTTCTTTGGCAATCTGTAATTCTTCACGAATCATTTTCGTCTCCGATACATCCAGATGGATGCCTATCGAGCCACGCACCCGCCCGTCTTCATCGTAATTAGGGGCCCCACTGATTAACCAACAGCGCTCTTCACCATTTTTATTCAGGACATTGAGTTCATAAGAGTCGGCTTGACCCTCCATACGTTTTTGCCGCACCATCGTGATGGTAGGTTCGTTTGACGTGTTCACAAACAAACCGGATGTTTTTTTACCAATCAATTCACTCGCGGAATAGCCCGACATTTTTTCAAAGGCAGGATTCACATAACAGATGTTTTCCTCAAGGTCCACTTCAACCAGACCCAAATTCATGTTACTGATGATGCGCTGGTATTGTTCTTTTTGTGTAAGAAGATGCCCCTCGTCAACCTTCTTTTTAGTCACATCACGGTATTCCCATAGATGACCTTTGTATTTTTCTTGTATATAAATCGGCACATAATCTCGCTCACAAATTCTGCCGTCTGCAAAATAAATTTCTTCATTGTAAACATTCTCTCTTTTTTCAAGAATCTCAGCAATCCTACTGACAAAGGGTTCCGGATCTTTCATCAGGTTTTTAGAGGCTTCTGCAGATCCACTGCAGTCTGCTCCTGTTAACTGACTGGCAGGAACAGGAATAGAAAAAATATCGCAAAACAGCTGATTTGTGAAAATGATCTGTCGGTATTGATTCTCAACTACAACGCCGGAACGAAAGCTGGATGCGAGCGTAATCAGTAGCTGAAGATTTTCCTTGTCCTCTTCTGCTTGTTTATCTCTCAGCAGGGCCAGTGTTTTGTCCTGATTCGAATCGGGATTTAACTTTTGTTCAACTTCGGCAAGAAAAGCTTGAAAAGCAGGATGCTGCTTTAATTCTTCAGGAAGTTTCTGAAGCTGTTCGTCAAACTGTTGACTGGTTTTCATGCTCTGGCTTAGTCTTTGACTAATTCCTTATTTTGAATCATGTTGTAGATTGTGGATTTTCCAATATCGAGACGCCGCGCCACTTCCACAACGTTATGATTATGTTTCTTTAAAAATTTGCTGATTATTTCAACCGAATAAGCACGGAGTGTCTTTTCTTCTTCCGAATAAATGTGTGCAGTCCGTATTGAGTTAAAGGTAATATCAGAGGGTTGGATAATACTATCACTGCACATTACGCAGGCGAGGTCAATAGCCGCTTTGAGCTCTCGTATATTTCCCGGGTAAGGGTGGTCTAAAAGTTTTTTTATGGCTTCGGGACTAAATGTAAACGCATGAATTTGATTTTCTTTCGAAAAGAGTTTACAAAAATGCTTGGCGAGAATGACGATATCATTTCCTCTTTCACTTAAAGGAGGGAGCACAATCGGCAAACCGATAATTCGGTAAAATAAATCCTCACGAAACAAGCCTTTTCTGACCTCGTCAGCCAAATCTTTATGCGTCGCGGTGATTAGGCGCGCATTAAATTTTACAGCATGGCTGTTGCCTAAACGCACAATTTCTCTTTCCTGAATAACACGAAGGATTTTACTCTGCAGGCTGAGATCCAATTCAGCAATTTCGTCCAGGAAAATGGTACCTCCTTCAGCCTCTTCAAATTTACCCATTCGTCTGCCAACAGCACCGGTAAAGGCACCTTTTTCATAACCGAACAATTCACTTTCGATCAGGTCCTTGGGAATTGCCGCCATGTTGACAGCAATGAATGGTTTGTTTTTTCGCTCACTGTTATAGTGAATGGCTTTTGCAACGACTTCCTTACCGGTCCCCGTTTCTCCACTAATACTGACGTTGATGTTACTCTGAATAGCTTTTTCAACCAGGGTATGCACACGACGGATTACCGGACTCTGGCCAATCAGTGTATTTTCAAAACTGTGACGAATGCCCAGCTCTTCTTTTAATTGTTGAACCTGACGACGCAGATTACTGTTTTCACGTATCTTTAGAATGGCATTCCACAGGGTTTCGCGGGTGTTATCATCTTTGATAATGTAATCTACTGTGCCGAGCCGGAAAAAATTTACGACGACGTTGATGTTTTCCTGCCCACTAATCACAATCACTGGCACCTCTTTGTTGATTTCGCGCAGACGGAGGAGTAGATCGTCACCCCTCATGTCTGGTAATTCAAAGTCCACGCCAATGACATCCGGTTTGAGATGAAGATGGGCGAGACAATCCTTTGCTGTTCCAAAAATATGTACAACGTAATCCGGATTTAACGAAAGATGATGTTTCATCATTTCCGCGAACCAGGGATCATCTTCAATAATAAATATCCGATAAAGCTCCTTCATTGTCATCATATACCGAGGTAAAGTTTGGGCACCCGAGTGTGTGAGTCTAAAAGTGCTAATGTTTTCTGTGATATACAGAGCCTTGGCCTAGGGTTGACCCTAAACAATTTATTATTTTCCAAAAAAAAGAGTCTTGTTCCTGAAAAGGGACAAGAGTGGAGGGGGTAAAAATTAATTAACTGATTATCAGTTATTTGATTTATTGGCACGGTATTTACTAATAGGTGTTTGAATACGTATAGGTACTTCAACGAAGCTTGGCGCTTAACGATGCAAAAAACTTCTAAAAGAACGTTAATATTCTAGAGGAAGACGAGATAGGGTCGGGTGCGCTGGCACTTAATCCAAACAAATTGTCACCCGAAGGGGTGGCAGAAGAAGGGGCAGGCGTCCGGCTTTTAGTCGGCGCCGAAAGAAAGGGGCGGCAGATCTTGTCCGCCCTTCTTCTTTTCCGGGATAATCCTTGAAGAGTCATTTCCACGCTGATGATTGCCTTTATTTCTTTTCGATTGTTCGCTTGGTCTGTTTTGGTGTTTTTTCCCGAATCAGGAAGGCGAGCTAAGGAAGGCTTTATCGGGAGGGGTCCATAGGATTCATGATTTTTTTGGTTATCGCCTATAAATTTCTTAGCTTTGCGACCTGTCAAAAAAACGCCCCGACAGCGGAATTGGTGGACTTAGTGGTCTCAAACACCAGTTGCGAGCTTGACGGGGAGTGTTTTTAATTGGAATGCCTTTGTGGCGGAATTGGTAGACGCGTTGGTCTCAAACACCAATAACTTCACAGTTGTGTCGGTTCGAGTCCGACCGGAGGTACAAAATCAGAGTGAGAGTGGGAGCGAGAGCGGACACTTGACCTCTGATTTTTCTCATCACTCGCTCTGACACCTGCCCTCGACTCAATACCCGCTCTCATCCTCACACCTGCATTCCACTCAATACCCGCTCTCACCCTCACACCGGCCCTTAAATCAAAACTCGCTCTCACCCTCACACCTGCCCTCGACTCACTAATCGCTCTGACACTCGCGCATAAAAAAAACCAAAAGCTTGTGTTTGACTCCCAAAAATTAGACGTTTATCAAAGGCCAAGTGACTAATAGAATTGTTTATCCGTAGTTGAAATTAAATGACTGATATTATAAGCGCTTAATTTAAGGGGTCATATTTTTAATATGACCCCTTAAAATTTTAATTTTATTTAAGTCATCCAGAAAGTTCGATAAATCTGACCCGCAGGGTACAAAATCAGAGTGAGAGTGGGAGCGAGAGCGAACTTTCGTCACTCTGATTTTTCTTCATTCTCGTTCTGTTTCTCGTTCTCAAAAAGTCCTCAAACTAGACCCAAAATCACATGTTTGAATTTTAAAATCTTGAGGTGTACAAA
>CALPON020000063.1 GCA_943325195.2 Sphingobacterium thalpophilum
CAGTTCGGATGTTCTCTTTCCGTATATCCGCAGCATTAGTTATCCCAATAACAAAGCAAAACATCTGAGTGGCCTCGCGAAACTGCTGATGACGGATTTTAAAGGCGTCGTACCGGGCACGGTGGAAGAACTTACCCGACTTCCCGGTGTTGGTCGAAAGACTGCTAATGTTATCGTTTCTGTCGTTTATAATCAGCCTGCGATGGCGGTGGATACCCACGTATTCCGTGTTAGTAATCGCATTGGCTTAACAACGAATGCGAAAAACCCTTTGGAATGTGAAAAACAATTAGTTAAATTTATACCTGAAGTACTTGTTCCAAAAGCGCATCACTGGTTGATTTTGCACGGAAGATATGTCTGTCTGGCGCGCTCACCAAGGTGTACGGACTGTGCGGTGAAGTTGTATTGTAAATATTTTGAAAAGAATTTTTTAAAGAAAACTAAACAATAAATCAAAAAAAACCAATCCCTATGGCAAAGAAAAATAAAAAAGCCGCTGCGAAGCCAGCAAAAAAAGCGGTGAAGAAAGCAAGCAAGAAAGCTGCTAAAAAAGCCACTAAGAAAGCAGCGAAGAAGGCGGTGAAAAAGACGGCAAAGAAAGTTGCTCCCAAAAAAGTAGCGAAGAAAGCAAGCAAAAAAGTAGCAAAGAAAGCGAGTAAGAAAGCTGCTCCGAAAAAAGTTGCAAAAAAAGCCACAAAAAAAGTCGCTCCAAAAAAGGCCGTTAAAAAAGCCGTAAAGAAAGCGGTGAAAAAGGCAGTAAAAAAAGCGGCTAAGAAAGTAAATCGTCCCGCGCCTAAAAAGGTGGCTAAAAAAGTTGCAGCGCGCAAGCCGGCAGCTAAAAAAGCACCTGCTAAAAAAGTAGTGAAGAGAACCAATCGTCCTGCTGCACCAAAATCAAATCCAATGCAGGCAGAGACGATTAGCAGTTGGACCTCATTACCTACTCAGAATTCTGGTATGACTGAAAGTCCTGCAAAGGCCACTAATTTCAGCAAAGACGAGGAGGAATAGTTATCGCTTTTCAAAAACACGTCACGCGACTAAAAGTAGGAGATCCTGCGCCTGATTTTTCGGGTCTTGATCAGTATGGAAACACCATTCGTTTAAAGGATTACGCCGGACTCCGGTTAATCCTTTATTTTTATCCGAAAGACAGCACCCCTGCCTGCACAGCCACCGCCTGCAGTCTGCGCGACGCCAGTAAACAACTGGAGGCAGCAGGTTATGCGCTTGTGGGCGTGAGTGGGGATGCGGTGAAGAGTCATCTAAAATTTGCAACAAAGTATCAGTTGGATTTCCCTTTGCTTGCCGATGAAGAGAAATTGATTATCAAGGCTTATGATGTGTGGGGCCCAAAACAATTATTTGGTAAACAGATGGACGGAATTGTCCGCACCACCTTTGTTATTGGCGCGGATAGCAGGATTGAGCAGGTGATTGCGCAGGTAGACACCACAAGTCATGCACAACAGATTTTAAAAATGTAATTTTTTTAATTTTTGTTTGGCAATTAAGAATAAAGCTATTATCTTTGCCCTCCCGAACACTAAGCCTGTTCAGGAAAACCGCCGGTTTTTAATAGAAACCGGAACCAGAAAAACGGATTGGTAGTTCAGCTGGTTAGAATGCCGCCCTGTCACGGCGGAGGTCGCGGGTTCGAGTCCCGTCCAGTCCGCAAAAGTCCCGCTACAAAGCGGGATTTTTTTTACCCCAAACCCCATGCATTACGTTTACATTATTTATTCGGCTGCTTACGATGTTTATTATAAAGGAGAGAGCGCGGAGCCTTATGTGCGATTAGATTATCATAATAAGGGATTGTCGCGCTACACAAAAGGAAAGGGACCATGGATCTTGGTTTATTTGGAAGAACTTCCGAATCGTTCAGCTGCCTTAGCGCGCGAAAAAATGCTGAAGCGCCAAAATCGCAGCTACCTACTCTGGCTTCTTTCTCAACCTAGTAATCTTTTAAAGTAGAATGCCGCCCTGTCATGCCTCGGCAACAGCTTAATATAAAAAATGACTTTGTAATTTAAGTGACAACAGAAATTTATGGTTACACTCTGAAAGTGTGAGTTTACGGATGTTGTAAACTCACACAGTTATAATGCATGTTAGGGCCGAGGGACAGAGAAAAAGAGACGACTTAGTTCGTAGATTCACTGTTTAACCTCTGTGAAAA
Organism: Sphingobacterium thalpophilum; assembly: GCA_943325195.2. Lineage (GTDB taxonomy): Bacteria > Bacteroidota > Bacteroidia > B-17B0 > Aurantibacillaceae > Aurantibacillus. The sequence goes on from CALPON020000063.1 coordinate 2,186, forward strand.
TGTTTTTGCCCTTTTATTTTACTTCTTCAAAATCTACATCCTGAATTATGGAACCTTTCTTTTTCTGTGGTTCCGCTTCACAGCTTCCGTTAAAACAATTTCCTGCGGCACAGCCGAAAGCAAACAAGCCCATCGAGGCAAAATAGCCGCCAAAAGCCATACCAAACCATTGATGGCTAAAGACGGATTGAATAATTACAGCCATACCCATTAGGAGATAAAAAGCACGTAAAAATGTCCAGTTGTTTAACATTCTTTCTTTCATTTTTTAGCGAATTTTGTTTTGTAAACTGCTCCATCCGCCACCATTGTATACGTTGGTATAGCCGTTTGATTTTAAGATGCTTTTGGCCGAAGCACTTCGCATTCCGCTTGCACAGCAAGTAATAATAGTATTATCTTTTTTCAGTTTACTAAAATTACTGTTTAAAGTATCTACAGGAATATTGATGGAGCCTTTAATATGACCACTCTGAAATTCGCCTTTGCTGCGAACATCTAGTATGATTGCACCTTGTTTTACTAAATCAGCATAGTCAACTTTTGTTCCAAAGCCAAATAAATTTTTAATTGCGTTAATCATTTTTTATAGTATTTAAGAGTTATAGTAATTGACATCTAACCAGGAGCCTCCGTTGAAGCATTCAATTCCTTGTTTCATTAAATATTGCGTGGCTTGGCCGCTTCTGCCGCCAGATGCGCAACATAGAACTAATGGTTGTTTAAGGCCTTTTAATTCATTCATTCTTTTATCAATTTCCTGTAGGGCAATATTGATTGAACCGAAGACATTTCCGCCCTTAAACTCTTCTGTTGTTCGCACATCTACGATTGTGCCTTTTTTTTCTTTAATGATTGTTTCGATGGTCATTTTTATTTTTTTTTAGTTTGAAATTTTTTCAGTGAGGCAACTGCTTATACTTTTAAGTTGTGTCAGTAATCCGTTTTTTTCAGTTGCTTCGGGATACCCTATTGATAAAAGAATTTGGGTCAATTGTTCTCTTTTTACAGCTTCATTGTGCTTGACTGAAACACTATTGGTTTCCAAATTCACTCCAACTTTTTCAACTCCCGTAATGCTGGTAAGTTTTTTTAGTGATGGTCTTGACACAACCACCGCAGCTCAAATTTGCTATTGATATACTTTCAGTTTCCATTTTTATTGTGTTTTAGGTTTTTCTTTTTGAAATATATTGAATAATAAACCGCCCATCATAGCCCCATATAACGAGCTATTCACTGGTTTTGATGTGATGGCGCAAGTACCACTTGAACATCCTACAAAATGGTAGTAGAGATAACCAACAACCGATCCGCAAAATACACCAATGATACTCAGCTTGTGTTTTAGTATAAAATTCATTTTTGAAATTGTTTTACGGCTTCGCTTAAATCAAATACTTGCGGAGAGCTATTCAGTTTAGATTTTATGATGCTACTACCTGCAGCGCTTCTGTAACCACCAGCACAATGGACTACAATCGGTTTTCCTAAGGGTATTTCGTTAGTTCTTTCTCTTAATTCATGTAAAGGAATATGAATCGCATTTAAAAATATTTTATTGTTTTTTACTTCTGAATCATTGCGAATGTCAATGATAGTATAAGCATCTTGATTTCTTTTCAATTCCTCGCTATCAAGAAACTCCATGGATGCGTTACCAAAATCCAGTGTGAATGCCATTAAAATTTGTTTCTCGTAACCAATTTTAGCAGTGCGTTCAATCAACTCCTTTAATATTGCTTCATTTTCTGCAACCAAATAAAATGACTCCTCCGGCTTTACAATACTCCCCAACCAAGTTTCAAATTTGGTATCGTTCATCAGATTGATAGCATTTTTTAGATATGCTTTTTTGAATTGATCTTTTGGTCTAGTGTCAATAATTATAACATCTGGATTAAGGGAATTTGCGCTATCTGCGGACGAAATTTGCTCTCTCTGCGGCACTTTTAAAATACTTATTGCGTAAGCTTCTGCACCTTTCCTGTTTACAGCTACATCAAACGAAAAATACTTCGGAATAAAAGGTTGGTCTGCTAACAATTCTTTAATGAATTCTTCTTCACTTAAATTTTTTAAACTCCAATTACTAATTTTCTCTGCCCCGATGGTGCTGCTTTTTGACTCACTTAACCCTTTTCCACATAAACTACCAGCTCCGTGAGCTGGATATACCAGTACGTCATCTGGTAAAATCATTAATTTGTTGTGAAGCGAATGGAACATCTGCTTTGCTAATTCTGCTCTTTCCGCGGTAATTGCTCCTGCTTGTTCTCTTAAATCAGGTCTCCCACAATCGCCGATAAATAAAGTGTCGCCAGTAAAAGCTGCCTTTTCTATGCCATTTTGATCCAAAGCAACTATACTGATGCTGTCAGGAGAATGCCCAGGTGTGTTGAGGGCTTTTAAAGTAATGTTACCTAAAACAAGTGCATTTCCTTCATCAAAAGTTTGGTGCGGATATTCAGCACCCAAAAGCTTACTAACATAAATTGTTGCGTTAGTTGTATAATGGATTTCTAAGTGACTGCTTACAAAATCAGCGTGAGGGTGTGTTTCAATGATAGCTGTAATTTTTGCGTTGTGTTGCTTTGCAAAATCGTAATACGGTTGCGGATTACGAGCCGGGTCAATCAATGCCATTTCACCCTTACTTACTATTGCATAAGAATAGTGGGCTAAATTTTTATCTTCAAATTGTTTGATTACCATTTTTTTTGTATTTAATGAGACAAAGGTACAATGATTGTTTTCCCTACACAGCTACCTTTGTTACATAGCTGAATATTTAATTTTCTTTCCAATAAAACGTATGACATCAGCTTTCCCTATGTGATATTTACCTTCGTACAATTGTATAACATCAGTAGAAAGTTGTTGAATATCCAAATCATTAAAGTCGCTCATTAGTTGTGCTTTTGTGTAAAGCATAGATTGATCTTTAGGTCCCCCGCTGGCATTTTGGAGTTGATTAGGATTAAATGCTTCCAGTATTACATATCCATTTGGTTTCAACCAGGTTAGGACTTTTGTGTGAATTGATTTCCTCATAGTTTCCGGAAAATGGGCATAAATTAGGGCAATAGCATCAAACGAATTTTCTGGATACTGAATGGCATTTGCATCTTGAACTTGATAATTGAAATTAACATTATTTTGAGTTGCTAATTGCAATGCTTTGTTTTTCCCTTCGGTACTGAGATCAAAGGCTTCAACATGCCAGCCCTGTTTCGCTGCATAAACAGCGTTTCTTCCTTCTCCTTCACAAACAAACAAAATTTTACCAGCTGTAATTTTTTGTAATTGTTCTTTTAAAAATTCGTTAGGCAAAGTGCCATAGGCAAATTCTTTTTCAGCATATCTTTTATTCCAAAAGTCTTTCATTTTACAAAAACTCACTTTTGAAACCACATTTTAATTGCTATACCGACAAGCATAGCAGCAAATGCCTTTTGCAAAATGTTTTGTGGAATTTGTGTAGCAAATTTGGCACCGAAGTAGCCGCCAATAAAAAAGAATACAGCCATTATTAATGCTCCTTTGACATTCACAAATCCATTTTGATAGTATTGAAAAGCTGCTAAAGCACCGACAGGAAGAACCATCATCATTAACGCTGTCCCTTGCGCCATTTGTTGAGAATAGCCCAAGAACATTACTAAGGCAGGAATAATAATGATTGCTCCACCTAAACCAAGCACACCGCCAAGAATTCCAGCAATCGAACCTATTAAGGCAATAAGAGTTATATTTTGCAATTCCATAGTTTTCTCTGTTATTATGTGTGAAGAATGATTTTTAATACAAATTGCTCTAAAAAATTTACTTAGAAATGTAGCAGTTTCTGCAACAAAATTTCAAATGTAAAAACGTGATAATAAAAGTATGACAAGTATTCTAACTACTTTGGATTTAGCTTCCAAATTTTTGTACCATTTTTTTTCGGATAGTTGATGTTTGCAAGTTTAGACTGCAAACATCAACTATTCAACTTAGCTACACAGCCACTTTTGTTACAGAAGGGAAATTTTGTTTCTCCCTAATTTCACCAAACCTTGATCTTCCATTTGTTTGAGCAGACGGGAAACCACTACACGAGCTGTGCCCAATTCATTTGCCAATTGTTCGTGGGTTACATAAAGGGTTTGGCTTTTTGCAATATCGCATTTCTTCTTTATAAAGTTTAGAAGTCGCTCATCCATTTTTTTGAATGCAACAGCATTCACTACTTCCAATAATTCTTCAAAGCGTTTATGATACAAACGGAAAATATAGTCCAGCCATTCGGGAAATTCTTTAATCAATAAACTTACTTTGTCAATAGGGATAAAAAGTATTTCGGTTTCCTCCTCTGCAATTGCTTTTACTTTACTAGTATCATGGTGCATACCTCCTAAAAAGGACATTATGCAGCTTTCACCTGCTTTGATGTAATATAGAAGGATTTCGCGTCCATCTTCGTCTGTCCGCATTACTCTGATACTTCCATTTGTTACAATCGGAATCGCTTTGATATAAACATTTTCATTTAGGATGGTTTCCCCTTCAGTAAAGGTCTTAGAGAAACCAAAATCAGCAAGTTTTTGAGTTATTAAAGGCGAGGATTTGAATTCTATAATATCGTTTAATTCCATGATACAAAGGTAGTATTTTGAACTTGTTGTGGTGGTTTAGTGCGCAGTTGTTCCAAATTAACAGGAACTGCCATATGGATTGTTAGTGGGTTGCGGTTTGAAGCTTTTTTTGTGGAAAATATTGACCTTTACCTTTCTTTTTTTGGGTTGGCATATAGCTTGATTAGATGTCCTACGAACATTCGCTCTTGCTATTTTTTCTCAATTATTCAAGGTTTGGCCCTAAATTTCAATGCTTAGAAATTATAGAATTGCACTAGTCAATTTGGCTTGTTAGAAGGGGCTTAAGTCTTAACCATAGAAGATTACAAAGAACCCTCACAGATCTTCATACGCCTCTATGAAGCTATTCCTGTCCATAAAAGTCCCGTTTCTATGCTTAATTTAAATTTGTTTAAGCAGCACTTTCTTTTGCTTCAAGTCTTGCAATGATCTTCTTGCCTATCTTCTGGAATGGAACCTCAATACTATTATATAAAACTGTAGAGACGATTACTGTTAAAAGAACAACAATAAAGTAGAGCATAAAAAAATTCAAAATACCATTGTTGCTTAATTTAACAAAATGATAAACGGACAGCCAATATAAAATTGCAAAGTGCACTAAGTACATACTAAAACTTATCTTGCCAATATATTTTACAATTGGATTAACGATGAGATAGAGATTGAATTTACTGAGACCGATTCCAGTTAAGAAAAACACAAAGCCGAAAAGGATAGGGTTTGGGAAAATATCAATTTGAATAACAAATTGAATCGCTAGTAAGCCTAGCAGAAGAAAAATGGATTGCCCTGATATCTGGTTTAAACTTGCATTTTCGATAATTAAAAAATACATGACTATGCCCATTGCAAATACAGGTAATTGACTAGGGAAATATAAAAAGAGATAATTTTTCCAGAGATCGTCATCAATGATAAGTTGGTTTCTAAATAAAACTATTTCTAGGACTATTTTAAAAACTAAGCTAAAAAGTAAAAATTTAAAAGCATGTTCAATCGTTTTTATTTTTTGAAATATTAATGGGAGAAATGCATAGAATGTCATCTCCACTGCAATTGACCAACCACCGGGAACCACTGCAGTTATCCAGTAAGGATAAAACCCATGTGTAAAGGTGAAGTTCGAAAAAATATTCAGAACTGTTATTTGAGGTTCACTTCCTAGCCAATACCTTGGTCCAAACCCGTTCTGATACAAGTAATAAATAATTCCCAAATAATAAATCGGAGCAATTCGAAAAAAGCGCCTTATAAAGAAATTTCTTATCGGACTTTTTTCAATGGAAGTCCTATTTTTAAATGAAAGAAACAGGGTAAAGGCACTTGCTAAGAAAAATAGTTGGACCCCTCTTGCACCCTCATTGATAATTTTAATCATTGTTTTAGGCAAATCTGAGCCCCCATATTGGCCAGAATGCACAATTATGACTGCTAAAATTGCAAGGCCTCTCATTGCATCAATGTAATCCAATTTATTTTCATTCCTGCTTTGCATTGTTATCTACATTAAATCAATTCGAGTCCTTTTTGACCGCTTCAAAAATTGTATGAATTTAATAAATCATTTGAATTAGTTGGCGCGTATGCTCTGTTTAACAGCATATAGACTTGAGTGATAGTGTTGGAACTAATTTCTAAATTTTCGGGAACTTCTTTTAATAAAAACGTTAGACATCAAAGCAAAGTGGTCTGCTTTTAATTGCAGTTACTGAACGATAAAAAACGAAGCATCTTTGCGAACTTTCTGCAACCTACTCGCGGGGATTGAAAACTAAAGGGCTGCTTTCTTTTTTTGACGCTTGCGCATATAATCCCAATACGATTTTGTGTAATTGACAAGTATCTCCTCCCCTGCCCTGATGGCTCGGCTGGCGACAATGAAGCAGCGATCACCATAAATAATATAATCACTGTTATTTTTAAGCCCTTTCATCCGTGAAATTCCGGCAGCATCATTGGCATATCTTGCCTTATATTGAGGGGTATGTAAGGCGTCAATGCAAAGATCTTGGCGCACAAAAAAGAGATAATGGTCTTCTTCCTTTCTGGTCCTGCGCCGGTATTCATTATAGCCGATAATCTCTCCGCGGTACTCAATAATTTTTGTATCTTTTGCTAGTGCTTTGTCCGTAAACAAGCCCTTTCCTGCGCCCGGCAGCTGTGATTTGCGAATCTGAAGTCCCATGAAAAAACGAAAGTAAGTAATTCTCTGGCAACTGAATAAATTAATTACTGGGGTCCTTAACTTTTGAAAAATTAGTGTTTATGACCGCATTTTTTTACATAAAAAAGCCAAACTAAGCACTACTTCTGCCGATAAAACAGGGTAAACAAGGGCATTGTCTTGCCGAAAAAAGGATAAATTTGCGCTGCAACCGGCTTAAACTGAATGATGTTATTTTTCTCCCGCTTTTTAGTGTCTGCACTCTTATTCGTAATGGGACCTACAAGGACTACAGGTAATTCTGAACCCAAATTGATCGCGATTACTCTGCACTTTACGAATTTGAAAACTCCCAAGGGCTGTTTGCAATATGGTATTTATAAGGACGAGGAAGGTTTTAAAAATGACCGCCCAATTAAATTAATCCGTGTCCCCAAAAGCTCAATCATAAACGGGAAAGTCACTTCCACCCTCCAGTTACCACCGGGAATTTACGGAATCAGTGTGTTGGACGACGAGAATGCGAACGGTTTGATGGATTATAATTTTGTAGGCCTGCCTAAAGAGGGATTTGCTTTTTCAAATTATTATCATGAGGGTCTCAGTCGGCCGGTGTTCCGACAATTTCAATTTGATTTGCAATCAGAGCCCATCATCCTTGTTTGCAAATTCAGATACATGTAAAAAATCTGAGTTCGATGTGGTAAAACTTACCCACCATGCGTGGTTTACTTTTTGCCATTTTATTTCAATATCAAAAAGGTGGCGACAATACAATTTCAGCAGTTGATCAGGGCATGTGAAAAGAGTACAGCAGGTTTTCTGGCTAGAAAGGCAAGCAGGCTACTTTTAAACTGAAGGAATGTCAGGAGATAATCAGGTAAATCTTTATGCAACCAAAGTTCTTCTGAAAAAACGCACTCTGTTTTTAATAGTTGTGCCCGCATTCCTTAAAAAAAAGTTAAATCCGCAGCGTTTTGAAGATTCTCATTTTAGCAATAAATAATTTTTGTAAATTGTAGCAATAAGATATATATGTCCAGTTTAAAATTTTTAGTTCCCGCGCTGCTGGTATTGCTCATCGTGAGTTGCAAGCACAAAGTAACCGGACCGCTGGACACAGCGTCTACAGTTATTGGGAAAGATAGTGTTTGTTATGCTGAAGATGTTCAGCCACTGCTCTCTTCCAGCTGCGCGAACCCTGGCTGTCACGACGCGATTACAAAGAAAGAAGGTGTAAATCTGAGCAGCTACGCCTCCGTTAAAAAGACGATTTCGGGTGCCGAATTAATAGAGGTCATTGTAGCAAAAGGAGAGGAGCGTATGCCCCCATCTCCTCGTCCCAGTTTGACTTCATCACAAATCTCTCTGCTCCGCACCTGGGTGGCTCAGGGCATGAAAGATGGCGTTAATTGTATGGGTCCCTGCGATACGACCAATGTCACTTTTTCCGCTGTGGTTTTTCCAATTCTTCAAACCAGTTGTGTTAATTGTCATAGCAGTACGGCACCTTTACTGACAAATTATGCCCAGATTAAAGTTCAGATGGATAATGGAAAACTTCCCTGCTCGATTAACTGGGAGGGTGCTTGTTCTATCATGCCGAAGGGTGGTCCTCAGCTCTCCCTTTGTAAACGCCGTCAAATAATGAAATGGCTGCTAGATGGCTCACCAAACAATTAATTATGAAAACACTCGTTGCTTTTTCGGTTTTCGTCCTCTTGACCGGGACATCTTGTTATTACGATAAATTCGAGAATTTTAAACCCGCTACGGTGTGTGATACGAGCTCCGTTGTAAAATATAGCGTCGATGTTAAAGCTATTCTTGATGCCAATTGTAATTCGTGCCATGGTGGTAGCGCTGCTTCCGGAGCCGGCATCGTTTTGGATAATTTTACAGCCGTGAAAAACGTGGCTGTCTCTGGTAAACTTCTGAGTTCTGTGAACTGGGATGGGAATGCCTCTCGCATGCCAAAAGGTGCATTTGATAAAATAGACCCTTGCAGCATTACTAAACTAAAAAAATGGATCGCTAATAATTACGCACAATGAAGAAATTAACTTTTATCCTTACGCTCTTTGTTTTTATTTTTTGTATCCCGACCTATAGAGCGCAGGAAGATTTGCTTAGTCTTGTTGCTGATAGTTCCCAGGCAACCGCAAAAGAATTTGCATCCGCAACTTTTAAAGGGACCCGCTTGATAAACTTTCATACGGTGGAAGTGCCAGGGCGCAATTCCTTGGAATTTAGAATCTCTCACCATTTTGGGGATTTTAACAGCGGCGGTTACAATTTCTGGGGTCTAGACGGAGGTGCCAGCATTCGCCTGGGTCTGGAGTACAGCAAAGACGGTCGCTTTGAGCTGGGTATCGGTCGAAGTTCATTGGATAAAGTTTATGACGGTTTCCTAAAATATAAGCTCATCCGTCAGACACTTGATAACAAACAGCCTTTTACACTGACTTTGTTTAGCTCGCTTTTTTATGCCACGATTAAGGATCCGAATGCAGCGACAGTAGGCGCCAACCGCTATGAATTTAGCTCCAGCAGATTATCCTACTGCCATCAAATTTTGATTGCAAGAAAATTCAATGATAAGCTATCTGTTCAGTTTTCTCCTGCCCTCGTTCATTATAATCTGGTTGATTTTGTGGCACAAAGTAATGATCAGTTTATTGCAACCGTTGGCGCCCGCTACAAGTTTACCAAGCGCTTTGCAATGACTTTTGAATATGGTTACCGCGTCAACGATCGGAAAATTGGAGAATATTTTGATTCCATGGGAATCGGATTTGATTTGGAGACAGGAGGTCATGTCTTCCAAATGTTTCTTACCAATTCGGCCGGTATGATTGAAAGTCAGTATTTCGGAAGGACGTCCTCGGATTGGTCTAGTTGGGGAATTAAATTAGGATTTAATATCTCACGAATGTTTTCTGTGGGAGGAAAAGCAAGTGACTAAAGAATGAAAGTAGTTCTTCAAATAGTTTAACTAAAACCTACGCAACATTCAAATGTCAATTCAGGTCAGTTGTCAATGTAAGTTCTCGCATCCGTATTTTGTTACGTAATTGAAACGAGGCGTGTTAAGCAAGAATCTTTCCACCGAATAAATCTTCAGCCTATTTAAAGCACGAAAAAAATTGCTTAGTAAAGGCTTGAAGGACTTAGTTCTGCTGTTTGTATGTTATGATACCGCGTGCACCATTGCCATCGTTACCGCTGATGATGCGATACGAATTTTGCAATTGACGCAAACACGGAACACAAAAGGGGCCGTCGAAACGTTCCTTAATGAACTCACTTTCTTTCAGACTAATTTTGATTTGTCCTGCCAATGGACCCCAGTTCGGATCAAACTCCATATATTCTTCACAGCGCGAGCAAAAGAGCGCTTTGGTAAGGCGTTTTGGTTGGTGTGTACTGATTATTTTTTCCAGCAGCTCCTTCATTGCCTCAAGCGTGTCCGGCTTTTTGAGAACCTCATTGGCACCTGCTGTCTGGAGTCGTTCTTTAAAGTCCTCTGAAAAATCGGAAGCCAGCACGTAAACTGGAAGCGCATATAGCTTTTCATACTGTCGGATATCCCTTAAAGATTGTTCTGTAAAAAAAGGCTCATTTAATGAGGCGATTACGAAATTAGGAAAGTCTTGCCGATTGAGTTCGCGCTCTACTTTACCAAGAAGCAAGTACTGAATTAATTGCTCACCCGTAAAGACTAGATTTACTTCAATCTCGGAATTAATTTCTGCAATTGCCAACTTCAACAAAGACTGACCTTCAGAATCATGTTCTGATATTAGGATAGAATATCGCTTTTTTACAAGATTCATAAAATTCATAATAAAGATACGCTAGATGATTGAATTTTTCTTGCTTATTCGACCAAGCTTTTCAACTATCGCGTATTAACATCTTAAATGGAGGAATAAGCGCTATAAAGGGGTCGAAAATCAATATTTTAAACCTGTTAACTCAAAATCCTTTTATATTTATAAGATGAAACCATCTTTTTTACTTGCCGGATTTTTGATGCTTTTTCTTTTTTCCTGCCAGACAGAAACCAATCAAGCTCCGCCTCAACAGGAAGCAGTTCGTGACAGTCTCGAGAATGACTTGATTGCAAGCATTAGTGCCATCAACAACAATTTGGAATTAATTCGTCAGAAACAGGGTCTAATTGGCACAGCTGGCACTGATGGCTTAGATCAGAAAACCCGTATTCTTGAGAATATTCAGCTCATAAACGCCTTGCTGGCTGATAACGAAAAACAAATTGCTGCCTTGAACCAAAAGGTCAGCGCAATTGGGAAACACAATTCCGCCTTGAAGCGACTTGCATTAGAAACGGGCGAGCGCATAAACAGACAAACCAAAGAGATTCTACAACTGAAGCAGGACCTGATCCTAGAAGAGTTTAAAGTGGCTGATTTAAGTGTCGAGATGGATGAACTGCAGGTAGAGAATGAACGACTGGCGGCCGAAAAAAATAATCTGGAAGCTATCAATGCACAGTTTGACAAAAATGAACATTTGGTTTTTATTACTTACGGGACGGAGAAGGAATTAATCTCAAAAGAAATTCTTTTGCAAAAAAAAGGAGCGAGAATGGGCAAGTCGCAGTTAAGTACGACCTTTAATCGCAACCGTTCTTATTTTACCGAAGAAGATTTAAGAAAGTTGGCGGAGTTGCCACTAAGAGGAAAAAATCCGAAGTTACTTACCCTCCATCCAGAGGACAGCTATCGTATTGAGAGCAACAGCAAGGACTACAGCAGAATCGTCATACTTGACCAGAAAGCATTTTGGTCCATTAGTCACTATTTAGTGATGATGACTGATTAACGGTTACGTTTACTACGGCTTTTTTCAAGCGCACGACGCAATTTTTCCTGCCGTCTTTTTCCACCTAATTGTACTTTAGAATTTTTCGCTTTTTTCTCATGAAAGGCCCCACCACCTGCGGCAGCCGTCTTGGCAATCTTGCCCTTAATTTTCTTAACGGGTTCTTCTTCTGGTAAGAGATTCGAAGACAGCGAAAGTCCTTCTGGCCACTTATTCTCCGCCATCTTACCTTTCATAAGCGCTTCAGCCTTGTCAAGGTATTTAAATTCCCTTGCGCTTACAAAGCTGATTGCGATACCATCCCGGTCAGCCCTTCCTGTCCTGCCTATGCGGTGAATATAGGTCTCCGGCTCATCGGGGAAATCAAAATTAATAACATGTGACACTTCGCGTAAGTCTAGTCCCCTTGCAATTACATCCGTCGCAATCAGTAAACGAATGGCGCCGTCCTGAAATTTCTTTACCATTTCAAAACGAAGTGGCTGTGACTTATTGGAGTGGACTACCCCGAAATCAGTACGTTCCGTTGAGAGCGCCTGTTCCAGATAATTTGCGATAACTTTACTTCGCACAAACAACAAAGCACGGGTCATTTGTTGATCTTGTTCCAGAAGGTGCCGCAGCAAATTCAGTTTCGAATAAAAATTCGGTGCTTCATAATAGGATTGATGAATCTTTTCTAAGGGCGTGCCCCTGTGAACGGTCTCAATAAAGATTGGATCCACAAAAGCACTTTTAATAATGACTTCTACATCGTCGGACAAAGTAGCAGAAAAGAGCAGATTCTGGCGCTTAAGAGGTAGACGTTCAAATACTTGAAGGAGTTGTGGACGAAAGCCTAAGCTTAACATCTCATCGACTTCATCAATAACTAATTTTTTGATGTGATTGAGATTAACACTGCGACTGTTGCACAAATCAATGAGACGGCCGGGGGTGGCAACTAATATATCAAGTCCCTGAAAGACCCGTGTTTTCTGAGTATTAATATTACTGGCCCCATAAATGCCATAAACGCGCACATGCATGTAGGTGCAGAGTTTTTCAATCTGCTCCACTACCTGAGCCACTAATTCGCGCGTGGGCACTAATATTAGGACCTTTGGATAGCGTTCTTCCGAATAAACGTGCTGCCGCAGGATTGGAAGTAGATAAGCCAAGGTTTTTCCCGTCCCAGTCTGTGCGATACCAACGGCATCACGACCAGACATAATGACCGGGTAGGATTTACCTTGAATGCCGGTGGGCTTTTCCAGTCCAAGGTCGGTTAAAGCCGCGGACAATTGCCGGGGTAAATTAAAATCGGTAAAAAGTATGGCCATTTGATGCGAAGTTAAAAATCTTTTACGGGGAATTGACTAAATTCAAAACTTGATATATGAAACAATTCATTTCTACCATTTTATTAGGTTTTAGCTGTCTTTTTTCCGCCGCGCAGCCCCGTAGTTCCCATAGTGGGGAATTACAGCTAGCCATCCGAAAACTCGCGGTAACCGGCAGTGTCTTATACATTGCGGCCCATCCCGACGATGAAAATACACGCTTATTGACCTGGCTGGCAAACGAAAAAAAAATGCGCACCGGTTATCTATCGCTTACGAGAGGAGATGGCGGACAGAATTTAATTGGTAAAGAACAAGGGGAAGCCTTAGGACTAATCAGGACTCAAGAGTTGCTTGCTGCCAGGAGAACAGATGGAGCTGAACAGTTTTTCACCCGTGCCAATGATTTTGGTTTTTCTAAGAATCCATCCGAAACCTTTAGTTTTTGGAACCATGATAGTATCCTTGCCGATGTGGTGTATACCATCCGTCGATTTCGTCCCGACGTGATCATCTGCCGTTTCCCCACTACGGGAGAGGGTGGACACGGTCACCATACTGCCTCTGCTCTGCTGGCTCTCGAGGCCTATGCCGCCGCGGCCGATCCCAACATGTTTCCGTGGCAATTGGCTTCTGCTCCCGTCTGGCAATGCCGTCGAGTTTTTTGGAACACCTTCAATTTTGGAGGCACCAATACAACAGCACCTGATCAGTTAAAAATAGAAACCGGAAATTTTAATGTCTTTCTCGGAAAAAGTTATGGTGAAATTGCTGCCGAAAGTCGATCCATGCATAAAAGTCAGGGCTTTGGAACCGCTCGTCAGCGGGGGTCTGTCGTGGAGTACTTTAAATTATTAAAGGGAGATTCTGCCAAAACTGATTTGTTTGATGGCATTGA
>CALPON020000064.1 GCA_943325195.2 Sphingobacterium thalpophilum
GCCAAGGTGCGGATGAGCAATTACAGACGGCGCAAGTTGAATTTGATAAATTACTGGCTGAAAACGGGCAGCTGATTGGGGAGATTGATTTGGCTCAGGATAAAGTGGAGGCTCAGGATTATGAGATTTCACTTTTGAAAGCAGAGTTGGAGGAAATCCGAGTTTCCAGTGCCGGTAAATCAGACTTCTTTAAGGAGACCTTGGCCAACCGGAATTTTGAAATAACCAATCTCGAAGCCAATAACGCCGCCCTTACAAAAGAGGTGCAGCTGTTGAAGGAGGAATTACAGAGTCTGCAGATGAACCTTCAAGAAACTGCAGAAGGAATTGAAGCGTTACCAGCCTTGAAACTAAGTCTAGAGGAAAAACTCAACGAAATTTCCGCTTTACGCGCCGAAAATGACGCTTTATTGTTGAAAATAAGTCAGTTTGATGCTGAAAAAGCACACTTTGAGGCAGAATTAGAATTTGCTCAAGGACTCGTTGCCACCTTAAATGAGCAGATTTCCAATTTAAATGCGACCATTGCCCAGAACGAAACGGATTTGCGGGCAACATCCCAACAGGTGAATACAGAGCACGAGGTTTTTGTAGACAAACTTTTCCTTCAGATTGATGAGTTAAATGATCAACGTTTGGCTTTGCTGGATGAAAAAGAACAAATGGCCAATCAGTTACTGAAGATGAATGAGGTGATTGGCACAATTTCGCAACGTGTTGATGCAGAACAGATTGACGTATCAGGTTTGAATAATCACCGGAAGAATGTTATATTAGCGAATAATTCAGGGGCGGCTTCAAATCCGTCGCCCATGAAAGAACAAATAAACGATTTGGTGCGTGAAATTGATAAGTGCATAGCGTTATTAAGTGCTTAATATTAACGCCCTCTTTTAATGAGCGAAGTAAATATAAAAGTCGAAGTCGCCGGAAGTGTTTATCCCCTCAGGGTAAATGCGGAAGACGAGGAGAACATTAAAGAGGCCGTTGATCTAATTAATAAAAAAATTGCGGAGTTTGAAAAAAATTACGCAGTTCGTGACAAGAAGGATGTACTGGGTATGGTGATGTTGCAGTTGGTATCACAACTGTATAAACAGGCCAGCAGTGCGGAAAAGGAACTAAGTCATTTAAAATCGCTATTTACCGATGTGGAGTCGATGTTGAAAGAGCATCAGCGAGACATTGATTCGATTAAAGAAGAAGAGTAAAGAAGTTTACAATTTGACGCACAAACTTTTAGTCCACGGACTAGAGATTTGTGCGTTTTTATTTTTAACCATTAAAGAAAAACGAACATGAGTATACTATCCATTATTATAATTGTTGCCGCATTGATTATCGGTATTGTTGCCGGTTTCGCGCTTGCGGGCAGTAAATTGAATGCCAGTGCGAGCCGTGAGAAGGAAAATCTAATTAAAGAGGCCGAAGTGAAATCCGAAGCCATAAAGCAAGATAAGATTCTACAGGCCAAAGAGAAATTTTTACAATTGAAGTCGGAGCATGATAAGCAGGTTCAAGAGCGAAACAGTCAGTTGAATCAGGCTGAAAACCGTGCTAAACAGAAGGAGTCCGAACTCAATAAGAAACTGGAGGACCAGAATCGGAAAGATAAAGAAGTGGAAAGTGCCAAAGCGCAGGCCAATCAGCAGATTGAGCTTTACAAAAACCGCCTTGAGGAAGTTGAAAAGGGGCACCGCAAACAAGTGGAGATGCTTGAAAAAATTAGTGGTCTAAAAGCGGATGATGCGAAGACACAGTTAGTAGAGTCTATAAAAGCCGAAGCTAAAACTCAGTCCATGGTCTACGTCAAGGACATTATGGAAGAGGCCAAACTTACCGCTAACAAAGAAGCGAAAAAAATTGTCCTGCAGACTATTCAGCGTGTCGCTACCGAAACAGCTATTGAGAATTCCATAAGTGTCTTTCACATTGAAGGGGATGAAACAAAAGGACGTATTATTGGTCGTGAAGGGCGCAACATTCGTGCACTCGAGGCTGCTACAGGTGTTGAGATTATTGTGGATGATACGCCCGATGCTATTACACTCAGTTGCTTTGATTCCGTTCGTCGTGAAATCTGCCGTCTAGCGCTTCACCAGTTGGTGACGGACGGTCGTATTCATCCTGCTCGTATTGAAGAGGTGGTTGAAAAAACCCGTAAGATGCTGGAGGAAGAGATTATTGAAACAGGTAAACGGACGTGTATTGATTTGGGCGTTCATGGACTACATCCTGAATTGATTCGGATGGTGGGTCGTATGAAATACCGGTCGTCTTACGGACAGAACTTATTGCAACACAGTCGCGAGGTGGCTAATCTCTGCGGAATAATGGCAAGTGAGATGGGCCTTAATCCTAAAGTTGCCCGTCGGGCCGGCTTATTGCATGATATTGGTAAGGTACCTGATAATGAACCGGAACTGCCACATGCTTTACTCGGTATGAAATTGGCGGAACAGTATAAAGAAAAACCAGAAGTATTAAACGCAATTGGAGCGCATCACGATGAGATTGAGATGACAACCTTATACTCTCCGATTATTCAGGTCTGTGACGCCATTAGTGGTGCCCGTCCAGGTGCCCGTCGTGAGATTGCGGAACAGTACATGAAACGTCTGAAAGACCTCGAAGCGCTCGCATTGAGTTATGATGGGGTTGAAAAAACATATGCCATTCAAGCTGGCCGAGAGGTGCGTGTGATTGTATCCAGTGATAAAGTAAACGATGCACGTGCGGAACAATTGGCCTTCGAAATTTCGCAACGGATTCAAACTGAAATGACCTATCCCGGCCAAGTAAAGGTGACCGTTATCCGCGAAGTCCGCGCAACAGGTTATGCCAAGTAAGCTCTAAACTTAAATAGTGCTAAATGCCGGTCCCTGCGACCGGCATTTTTGTTTAAGGGCATTCACATGCAATTTAACGCCCGAAAAAGGTTATCTTAGTCGCTTATTAAAACCAAACGTCAACTTGACATTCGAAGACTTTAAATTAGAAGAATCATTAATGGAAGGACTTTATAGCATGGGCTATAAAGTGCCCACTCCTATTCAGGAACAATCCATTCCCCTGCTGCTAGCAGGAAAAGATCTGATCGCTTGTGCGCAAACAGGCACCGGTAAAACGGCTGCTTATTTATTGCCTATCATCAATCATATTATCCTTTCAGAGAAGCGTCATCTGAATGCACTCATCATTGCGCCCACGCGCGAACTTGTTTTACAGATTGATCAGCAAATTGATGGAATGGGTTACTTCTCATCTGTTGGTTCCATTGCTATTTATGGAGGAAATGATGGTTTCACGTGGGAGAAACAAAAGCACGCACTTCGTGAAGGGGTAGATATTATCTGCGCTACGCCTGGTCGTCTGATTGCACTGTTACAAAATGGGGACATTAATTTTGATCACCTGCAGCATCTGGTGCTGGATGAGGCGGACAGGATGTTGGATATGGGTTTCTTCGATGATATCCGTACCATCATCAACTACTTGCCAAAGCAACGTCAGTCCATCATGTTTTCTGCGACCATGCCGCCGAAGATTCGTCAGCTGGCTTCACAAATCACTAGTAATCCCGAGCAGGTTAACATCGCCATCAGCAAGCCGGCAGCAGGGATTGTTCAACAGGCATACGTGGTGCATGATTCGCAAAAGGAACCATTACTGCACGACATTCTGAAAAACGAGGATTACAGTTCGGTGATTATTTTTTCATCAACAAAAGACAATGTTAAACAACTGGAACGTAATCTTCGAAAGACCTATCCTTCACTAAAGGCCTTTCACTCGGACTTGGAGCAGACCGAGCGTGAAGAAATTATGCGCGATTTTAAAGGGAGACGACTCCGCATTTTAATTGGGACCGATATCCTCTCCCGTGGTATAGATGTGGAAGGAATTAGTTTGGTAGTCAATTACGATGCACCGCCGGATCCGGAAGATTATATTCACCGCATTGGTCGGACGGCACGTGCGAGTAGAGCAGGGGTGGCTATCACCTTTATCAATGTCAAAGATCAACTCAAGTTTTCACGAATCGAGGATCTGATGGGACAGGAAGTGCCCAAAATGCCGATTCCACCGGAACTTGGTGCTGGTCCCGTTTACGATCCGGAAGCCAATAAAAAAGCAGGGATGCGTAAACCCGGTGATAAATTTAAAGGGAAATCGCCGCAAAAAGGTGGAGGGAGCTACAACCGAGGACCTCGTCGGTCCTGAGTTTCTCTTAATTTACCGTCTCGCGGAGACCTTTTGACTAAAAATTAAAACAATGTTATGTTTTGTGAAATAGGCATTCATTTATTTTCTATTTTAGCGAATAAACCTACAACCAATTATGAAAAAGTCAATTCTTTTCGGTCTGCTCCTTGCAGCCTCAGCTTTATCTGCCACTGAGCCTTTTCTATTAAGGTCAAAACGGATGTCTTCAACCGAAAGACAGAATACGCCTCCAGCGCCTTCCCTTGCGCGGAAGAAAAACTTCAATGACATTTCTAATATTGTCGTTAAGCTCAACGCGAGTCAACTCGTTTTTAAGAACATTTCACTGATGGGAGAATATGGTTTCCATCCAAAGTTTTCTGCAGGCCTAGGATTTAGTTCGCTGCTCGAACGTTCATTGCCTGGTCTTATTTTTGAACAGACTGCTTTTTTTGATGTTCCTACTTTTAAAGGTTGGGCAGTGACACCAGAAATTCGCTGGTATCCGACTGGTTCGGATGAGAAGCCGGCGCCACGCGGTTTTTATTTGGCAGGTTATCTACGTTATGCAAAATACACCTTCTCACAAGGCGCTCGTTATCAGGAAACCGCTACCTCTCCAATTTATGAAGGTATGGGAACAATGATTTACAAAGGGACTAATGGTGGTTTAATGATCGGTTATCAGTGGATTGCGAAAAGCGGTTTCTCTTTTGATTTGTGGATTCTCGGTGGGGGATATGGTACCGCAAGCTTTGAATACAGCTGGCGCAGCAATGAGGCGAATTTGACCGTGACTCAGCAGGCTGATTTAAAGGGTAATTACACGGAGGTATTCAATACGGTGAGTGTGCTTGGCACGGGTCCTGTTGAAGTCACCACCACCCCAAAGAGTGCTACTGCTAAATTGACTGGTTTACCAATGCGGAGTTTTCGCGGACTCGGCTTGTGTTTTGGTTACGCCTTCTAAAAATAAATACTGAAAAAATTAAAACCGGTTTTTTAACCGGTTTTTTTTATGTTTTAGAAATCATGAAAGCGATTTGTTTGCCCGGTTTAAGTGCTCTGGGACTATACACCAAAACGCTGCGCTGCTGTTTTGTCTGTAGCAGCAATTCATAGCATTTTCCGTTATAAACGCATTGCTTCAGCTCCAGTATAAGATCTGCCAGATGAGCAGGGCAAGTGCTTAACTGATCGGGACGAAGGAGAAATTTTTTGTCGTATTTTTTTCTTGCCGTTTTTTCAAGATCGTCCGGGTGAATATTATTAAATTCACCAAGAAGGCCTGCCAGCCTTGTGTTCACGGGATGGTAATAAACTTCCCAAGTATTTCCGCTTTGTAAAATACGACCATTGTCCATAATCGCTACCTCATCGGCATATTTTAGTGCTTCCTCTGCACGGTGTGTAATTAGTAGGGCACTGGTTTTGCCTTTACGGACTTCTTTTAAAATAAAGTCGAACAGTTTCTGGGTTAGCAAATGATCCAGATTACTGAACGGTTCATCCAACAGTAAAAGTCTAGGCATTACTGCCAGAGCACGGGCAATGGCCACGCGTTGTTTCTGGCCGCTGGAAAGGTCCCTGGCCCTTCTATCTCTGAGGGCCCCAAGTTCAAGAAGACTTAACAATGCGGCAGTGCGTCGACTTTTATAAGCGTCCGTATAACCAATCAGCTTGTCAGAAATGTTTTCTGCTACAGTGTGATTATCGAGGACATAAAAATCCTGACTCACGAGACTCATGTCTTCGTCGCCAGGTATTAGCTGATAAGATGGTCCTGCGACCAAACGTCCATCCATTTCCACTTGACCTGCAGAAAGGTCCGTCAGACCATAAATGCATTTTAGAAGGGTGGTTTTTCCGGAGCCACTTTTTCCCGCAATGGCCAGGATTTTTGATTCCACCAGTTGCAATGAAATATTTTGTAGACCCTTAAATGAAGAGTTTCCTTGGTATTGAAAAGATATGTTTTTTAGCTGGAGAATAATTACCTAAGCAAAGTGAGATTGCTCTTCAGTTTATATGTTTTCGCATCGAAACCAGTTGCTTCAACAACTACGAAATAGACGCCTTCGGGACAAACTTCACCGCTCACAGTGCGACCATCCCAAGATCCGTTGATCGTATTCCAAGTGCTAATTAAAATACCATCACGACTGAGAATAGATGCAGTGAGGGACAGGAGTCCGGTGGTAATTGGACGGAAAAGATCATTGATTTCATCCCTGTTGGGAGTGAATACTGTGGGAATTACTACTGAAGAACTGTCCGAAATTCGGAATGAGTAGGTACTCGAATCATTACAGTTTTTTTGTCCCAAGGCAAATAAAGTAACGGAATAACTACCTGCTGCTGTATAGGTGCGCTGCGTGCTAAAGGTTGAGTCAGCTGCGCTGAGGTCCGAAAATTTCCAGGCAACATCTTTGGCATAGCTGGAATAATTCGTCAGCAGCAGAATAGCCGGAAAACCTGCCGCGGTCAGGCTGGCATTGAAAGAAGCCCGTGCAGATTTGTAAGCACTCAAGATCTTGCGAACAACAGTAACTGTAGCGCCATCCGTCGCAGAGACCGAAATGGTATACGTCAAATCTTTTTGAGGAGTGAAATAAACAGAGGTACCTGTTGTTTCTGACAATTGAGCATAGCGCATTGGAGAAACGGACCAAGTGTAGCTCAAATTATTGCTGAGTGAAGAAACGCTTAACAACAAAGGACGATCGGTGCAGGCAAAAGTTTGTTGAACAGCTACAGAAAACAGAGGCGTTATCTGCGCTCTCAGCAGGAGACTGAGCAATAAACATGAATATATTAAATTGCGCTTCCGATGCATAGCTTTATGCTATAAATTTAGTAAAAATTCAAGAGTATTCACGTTATCTGCAAAGTCGCTTATAACAGGCTGCTGTGAATAACCGAAGGGAGTATGACCGGCGCCAACAATGCATTGCAGCTGACTTTCTTCGGTTTTTAGCAGTTCTTCTACTTGTGCGGGGGAGGAATAATATTCATAATGCAACACGCCTACTGGGGAGTGGAAGGCTTTTTGTTCGCGGATCATTAAAAAATTGTTATCTAGAAAAGGAATCTGCTCGAGCAAAAAGATGGCGCGGTGGTAATCATAATTGTTGCCGTATTTTTTATTGTTGACAACAAAACTCCAGTCAATAATAGACTCGAAAAAGGCATTAAAATTATAACCTGTTGGTACGAGCAGTTTATTGACGCTGCGGCAACCCAGGCCAAAATACTGAAAGATATCAGTCCCTAGTTTTTTCAACTCTTCTGCGCTTTCAGTACCCTTGAGTATCGCAACAGAACTGCGGTTTTTACGTATAATATTTGGATATTTTCCGAAATAGTAATGCAGGTGGCTGGCTGTATTGTCACTACCGGTGGCGATGACCGCATCAAAATTGCTGATTTTGCCATCAGCGAAAAAGATGAGGGATTCGAATTCCGGTTCATAATGTCCGAGTAGTTTCAGGAAAAAGGGCAACAAAATTTTATCATCCGCACTAAGCTTAATCAGTGCCTTATTGCCACTTAATAACACGCAAAGCACGTCGTGAAAGCAGACAAGCGGTATATTGCCAGCACAAATGAGCGCAATGGTTTTTTCCGGACTTGCCTGAAGTCCTGCACTAAAGTGTTCGAGTTCAGAGCGCCGTAAAAAGCCTCTGAGATTTTGAATCGCTTCATTAACAAATTTTGGAATGAACCAATTATTATAGGTCTCTGCGATGCGAATCACCTCCTCCAGACCTTCATGGAGACGGACTTCGGAAGCAATGTGACGCTTTTCATAATGCCTTTCCAGGAAGTCGCCGACCTTAGCAAAACCCTCTATTCGCGCACTTAATTTCATAATTTGGTCGTATATTTGAGAACTAAAACAAACAATTTCGCAGTTTTTTCTGTTTAAGAACTAAACCGCACAAAACTAGTCAAAAAAATGGCAATTATAATTACTGACGAATGCATCAACTGTGGCGCATGCGAGCCGGAATGTCCAAATAATGCAATTTATGAAGGGGGAGCAGAGTGGCGCTATGCGGATGGTTCGGGCGTTAAAGGTGCTTATACCGGACGTAACAGTGGAATTACTGTCGATGCTGCTGATCCCCAGACACCAAAAAGTATGGACGTTTATTTTATTGTGAGTGATAAATGTACCGAATGCGTGGGATTTCATGATGAACCCCAGTGTGCGGCCGTTTGTCCAGTAGACTGCTGTATAAAGGATGTAGATGTAGTAGAGTCTGAAGAACAGTTGCTCGAAAAAAAGCTATCACTGCATCTTTAAGTACATTCATTCCGCAATCGCTTTTTATAAAGTGGTAAGAGATAGAGATAGGGGGGACCAGGTGTCCTCCTTTTTTTTGAAATAAAATCGACTACCCATCCACCATTAGGAGGTTTGCAGCGGGACTGGGGAATGGCAGAAGGTGAGTAGTGTGCGGAGCATCGTTCTTCTAAAATAAAGTTACGCAAAGGTCTTGGTCCACATTACATGGCTAATGTTTTAATGCAGGCCGCTTTGTCCGCGCAAATATCCAAAGTCTGCGATAACACAGAAGGTGCTACTAGGCGAATAGCTATGCCAAAAAACCTTTTACTTCAGCATGATAAGTAGACGGTTTTAAAAATCGGAGAGTACATGTTAGCCTAGTAGTTGAGCAGGTCATTAATTGCCACTTCCACCTTCTCCGCATTGGGCAACATTGTTTTTTCAAGAATGGCATTGAGGGGGATAGCAGGAAGATTTTCTGCCCCTATGACGCGCACCGGTGCATCAAGGTGCCGGAAACATTTTTCACTAATACGTGCTGCAATACTTTGCGCAAAACCATTGTGAACAGGTTCTTCTGTCAGTACCAGTACTTTTCCATGGCGCGTCGCTGCATCCACTAGCGCCGCCTCATCGAGAGGAGAGATGGTGCGCAAATCAATAATCTCAATTTGTCCACTGAACTTCTTAGCTGCTGTTTTGGCCCAGTACACACCCATTCCATAGGTTACGACACAAAGGGATGTACCTGCTTTTATGTGAGCTTCATCTGCAGCCTGCACCTGTCTTGCTTTTCCAAATGGTATGATATAGTCTTCATCGGGCTCAATGGTCTTCGCTTCTTCCGTCCCTTTTATCTTACTCCAATAGAGTCCTTTGTGCTCTAGGATAACAACCGGATTCGGATCATAATAAGCGGACTTAATAAGACCCTTTAAATCGGCCCCCGTACTGGGATACGCAATTTTAATTCCGCGGATATTGGCAAGAACACTTTCCACACTGCTGGAGTGGTAAGGTCCCCCGCTGCCATAGGCGCCAATTGGCACGCGTAGTATCATGCTCACCGGCCATTTTCCATTGCTCAGGAAGCAGCTGCGGCTAACTTCGGTAAATAACTGATTGAGACCTGGCCAGATATAATCCGCAAACTGTACTTCTACAATTGGTTTAAGTCCCACTGCACTCATGCCCACGGTGGACCCAATAATAAAGGCTTCCTGAATAGGTGTATTGAAGACGCGATGGTCGCCGAATTGTTGCGCTAAAGTAGCAGCTTCCCGAAAAACACCACCAAGGCGCGCTCCCACATCCTGTCCGTAAAGCAGACATTCTGGATGGGCCGTCATTAATTCACGAATAGCAAATAAGGCGCTGTCCACCATAACAGTAGGTTGTTTACCAGCTGGACTGCGTTCTCCTTTTTCCTCGGTGACCGGTGTCGGGGCAAACTCATGTGTAAATAAATCTTCAGGCCTCGGATCTTCCTCCAAGAGGGCCTTATCATAGTCTTGTTTTACCTGCGCGGTGGCGCGCTCTTCTAGTTCCTTTATACCTGAGGCATCCACTCCTGCAATGATGAGTTGATTGCGCAGACGTGGCAGCGGATCTCTTTTGGCCGACTCTTCCAGATCGTCGCGGTACCATTCTTTACGCACACCACTGGTGTGGTGATTGAGCAGGGGTACCTTGGCGTGAATTAACATTGGCCGACGCTCTTTGCGAATAATATCCAGACATTCTTTAACCGTGTTATAGCTTAAAATAAAATCAGTCCCGTCAATACTTCTGCTTTCGATGCCTTTGAATCCTTTTACAAATTCACTCATATCTTGTGCTCGGATTTCTCGTGCATGCGCACTGATGTCCCACTCGTTGTCTTGCACAAAATAGAGCATGGGTAATTGTCTGAGAGCGGCCATTTGCAGGGCTTCCGATACTTCACCTTCTGTACAACTAGCATCACCGAGTGAACAAACAGCCACTGGGCTTTCACCGGCTGTGCTCATGCCATTTTTTTCACGGTACTGTATGCCAAGTGCAATACCGGTTGTGGGGATTGCCTGCATACCAGTTGCACTGCTCTGATGCGGTATCTTTGGCATATCGTCCCGCTTGAGACTGGGATGCGAATAATAGGTTCTTCCGCCAGAAAAAGGGTCGTTGCGTTTTGCTAGGAGTTGCAGCATGAGTTCGAAAGGCTGCATGCCGATGGCGAGTAAAATGCTGTCATCTCTATAATACGCACTCAAAAAATCCTGCGGCAATAATTGCAGTCCTAGGGCGATTTGCACCGCCTCGTGTCCTCGGCTGGTGGCGTGGACATACTTGGCGGTAATCTCCTTATTGGCTTCGAAAAGATCAGACATGCTTTTAGCTGTGCACATCAGTTCGTAAGCTTTTTTTAATACGTCAATTGATATTTTAGTCTTCACCCCTGCGTCTTTAATTGAAAGGTCGTTCATTTGTCTTTTTCAGGCTTAAAAATAGTGATTTTTCACCGGATTTCCGGCGTTTAGTGCCGATTACAGGGGCCAGCGGCTAGAAAACTCTGTAATTAACAAGGGTTTGTATACAATTGTCCGAGGTCCTAATGATAACTCGGACACCTGCCCACTATCTTTATAAAATGAGAAGCGGTGCTGTCCTTTTTACACTTTTTGTCACAGTACTTCTGATTGGCAGTGCCTGCAAACAGAAGCAGAAAGTCCATCCTGTAGTGAAGCAGGTAGGTGTTCCGTTGCCAAAGGAAGCCCATAAGAAAGAGCTGCGGCCACAAAATGAGTTTCGGCAAAAACTGCAGTTGAGTGAGCGCGAAATTAAATCCACTAAACTGTATTCGTTTAGTGAGGATTGGTATGGTGTCCCTTATCGGTACGGAGGTTGTGATAAGAGTGGTGTGGACTGCAGTTGTTTTGCCAATGTACTTTATCAGCAAGTTTATTCAAAGAGTATAGCGCGATCTGCCAATGATATTTTTAAAAACTGTGATCAACTGAGTCTGGAGGAATTACAGCAAGGTGATTTCATTTTTTTTAAAATTGGGGGTACGAGCATTAGCCATGTCGGCATTTTTTTAAAAGGCACTTATTTTATTCACTCCAGCAGCAGCAGGGGCGTAATTCTTAATAGTCTGGACGAGGCCTACTACAAAAAATATTTTTTCTGCGCGGGTAAACTGCGAAAGGTCTGATGGCAGGCATTCAGCTCTCTATACCCCGTCGCATGATCCTGGTGAGAAGTATCACCATTATTTCTCTCATGATAGGGGTGCTTCTTTCACTTCCTCTGTGGGCTGGGCAGCGTTATTTTCCAGCGGCACCTTTACTGCCTTTACCACCCCTGCTGGCTCCCTGGGATTATATTTTTCCGATCCTGTTGCTGGTGTTTCTATTTCTGGCATTATTGGGAGCACATCCTCGTGTCTTTCTGTTTACGGCTCTGATCGTTTTGACCTGGATGGTGCTGAATGACCTGAATCGCCTGCAAATGTGGACTTTTGTGTATGCCGGTATGCTACTTGTCTTTGTTTTTTATGATGGCCGTGTTGATGATTCAAGTAAATTCACTTCCTATTTCATTGTCCTTCAATTAATAATTCCCTCTGCTTATTTTTTCACGGGCTTTTACCAGCTGAACCCCCGCTTTTGTGAGGAAGTGTTGCCCGATCTCTTGCATCCATTGCATGCTATCCTGAGTGAACGCCAGTTTCTATTAGTTCTTAAACTCGGCAAGACAATTCCTTACTTCATGATGTTTATCGGGCTGGGACTTATTATTTCGCCGGTGCGTTATTTAGCAATTACCCTTTCTGTGATTCTGCATGTGAGTTTGTTATTCTTTATTTTCCCATCCGCACATAATTTAAATTACGCCCTTTGGTTCAGTAATATTTCTTTTTTAGTCTTGGTTCTTTTTCTTTTTTCGGGCAAAGCCAAACAGCGGTACTACAGTCCCACTTTCTTACTTCAGGTCCCTGTTTTTTATCTGATTTTCCCTTTTTACATTATTCTACCTTTTCTTAATTTGAATAACCGTTGGCCGGATACGCTGTCTTTTAATGCCGGTACCGGAGCGGAGAAAAAAGTTGACATCCAAATAAGTTCCGAAACATGTAAGCATCTTAGTCTGTATGAAGCACACTTTTATAAGGCCGAAAAGGGAGCTTATCACCTGGACTATCAGCAGTGGTGTAGGGAAGAATTACATGCGGAGCCATTTCCAGATGAACAGGTCTTTAACAGTATTTATAAGTATTTGCTTCATAAAGAATCAGGGGTCGTTAAAGAAACCGAAATGCAATCTAAACCCCGTGAGCGCTTTTTGGGTAAACCGTAAGGTAAAGCTATATTTGCATCAAGTATAATTAGACAATGAATAAAATTTTAGGTGGACTTTTAGCTGTTCTGACACTGGCGGTCGTTTTTTTATTTTACAAAATTTATTCCCCGATACAGACAGCGGAGCAAACTACGGAAGAAGTAAAGCCGGCTGCAGAAGAGGTGAAGGATAGTAAGCGCGTGATGCCGGTGGCGACAGAGCCTACAGGGAAAATAGCGTTCATCGATATTGACCGGTTGAATGAGGAAAGTCTCGAGATCACTGATCTGATTGCAGAAAGTAAACGCCGGAAGAACAACATCGAAGCCAGCGTTGAAAGCTTGAGTATGGAGTATCAGAAAAAGGTGGAGGAATTTCAAGTGAGTCAGAAAGCTGGCATCGCACCCCAAAGTGAGATGGAGAATAAAGCCCGGGAGATACAGCGTATTGAGCAGGAGGCCCAGAATAAACAATTGATGATGGATAATCTATCGATGGAAATCAACGATAAAAATTTGGCTTTTCAAAAAAACGTGAAGGATTTTCTGATTCGGTGGAATCAGGGACGTTACGATTTTATTCTTTCCTATTCAGAAGCCGTGCCCAGCATGCTTTTAGGGAACAGTACCCTGGAAGTCACCAATGAGATTATTACCGAGCTGAACAAGCAGTATAAAGAAAACAAGAAGAAAAAATGAGCAAACTTCACGACAAGATTAAGTCCGTAGCTGAGTTTCATGACGTGTTTCAGATTGGCAATGCTGCGAAAATGACACTGATTGAAGAGCGGGATTACCTGCTTCGTTACAATCTGATTAAAGAAGAAAATGAAGAATATCTGCAGGCTTGTCAAGACGGCGATTTGGTGGAGATTGCAGACGCTCTTGGTGATCAACTGTATATTTTGTTCGGTACCATTTTAAAGCATGGTTTACAGCATAAGATTGAAGAAGTCTACGATGAGATTCACCGCAGCAATATGAGTAAGCTGGATGAAAATGGTCTTCCTATTTTTCGTGAAGATGGAAAAATTCTGAAGTCAACGCGTTATTTTCGACCGGAAATTAAATCAATTTTGGAAAGAGAATAGGATTTTAATTCTTTCGCGTTCAAGTGAAAAAGGCTATCCTGAAAATTAGAGGGAGAAGGCACTGAATCTTGTTTTAGCGGTTCTTTTTAAACGTTGGCTCTTGGGCTCTGTTCAGGATCTGCGGGGCTTTACAGCTTGCAGGATTGGATTAGGTAATGTTGAAGACATTCTGGTTTATTAGTATTCATTCTGCACGGTCCCCTTCGTGTCACTTTCCTAAGTAGTTCAAAATTTATCTTTTTTCAAAACACTGAAGTCCTTTCTGCAGAATCAAAAAATGCCCGCAATCTGGTAAAAGAAATGTTTGGCAATGGAAGGCTTTATTACTAAAATGAAGACCACTCCATATAACGCGCCCCAGAAGTGGGCCTCGTGACTGACATTGTCCGTATAGCTTCCTTTTCGTTTCTTTCGGATTAAATAATAACTGATGCCGAGTAAAAGCACACCCGCAATCCAGCCCTGCAGAGGGATAAACAGCAGATATATTTTACTAAGGGGACTGATCATGATAAAACAAAAAAGGACAGACGAAATCGCGCCACTGGCACCAAGTGAAGTGTAATCGGGATTGTCTTTGTTGCGCAGGTATTCCGCAATAGATGCCGCGTAAATGCCACCGGTAAATAGCAGGATGTAGTATAGTTTGCCCAAGCGCGGGTCAAAGATGGAAGGATTGCTAAAAAATTGTTGCTCCAGAATCAGACCAAAGGAATAAAGCGCTAAACAATTAAAAAATAAATGCAGATAGTCCCCATGAATAAAAGCATGCGTCAGAAAACGATAATGCTGTCTGTTATGCCGAATGGAATAGGGATGGAAGAGGTACTTACTCATGGCCGCCCTGTCATAAAAACAGTAAAGGGAATAAATAATAATCAGTGCCAGAAAGGTGTAGGTAATCATTTGTTAGGTATTGCCGTGTATAGGTCCATGATCATTCAAATCACGGTGAAGATACTTGTTGATAATACTGTGCCCGAGATAAATGAGGGGAATGAGACAGACAGCCACCAGTAGTTTAAAACAATAGCCCCAGGCTGCATTTTTAAAAAAATCATCTAAGGACCATTTGCCAGGCAAAACAAAAGCAATGTACTGCACTGTAAATGTATCGATAAGTTGACTCACAATGGTACTGCCTGTTGCGCGCAGCCAAATCATACGGGATCCGGTCAGCTTTCTAAACATCCAGAAAATATAGACATCCACAAGTTGAGAAAGTAGAAAGGCAACGATGCTGCCAGCAATAATCCACTGACTTTGGCCAAAGACGGTGATAAAGGCGGCATCGCTGACGGGACTAAAACTTACAGCCGGTACGACCATGCCAATACTAATAAGAATGTACATATACGCAATTAGCGCCACCGTAATATAGGTCAGTTTGCGGACACCGGCTTTACCATAGTGTTCATTAATAAGATCGGTTAGGATAAAAACGACCGGCCACAGAATGATGCCAAGACTTTGCGTAAAGATGCCGAAGAACTGCACCAATTTTCCACCAATCAATTCGGCCACAATGGCGTTGGTGATAAAAAAACCAGCGAGGACTAGGAAAACAACATCTTTACGTTTACTAAAGTCCATTTTTAGTTGGAGTTAAATTTTATGCAGTAAAAAATGAGCGTGCAAAGCAAAAGGCTAAGCATACTGTTTAACACCGCATAAAGCACCTGACCACGGGAAAACAGAAGAAAGGTTTCATAGCCAAAGGTACTAAAGGTACTAAGACCGCCACAAAAACCCGTGAGAATCAGAAGTCGCAGATTAGCAGCAGCGAGCTCTTTTTGCTGGATGAGGTAGAGGGTGCCTGCGAAAAGGACACAGGCTGTGACGTTGCTGATAAAGGTGGCCAGCGTGAGACTGTTGGTGATCCGCTGAACTAAAAGGCCGATAGCGTAGCGAAGAGCACTTCCCGCACCACCGCCTATAAAGACCCAGATGAAATTCATTCTTAGTTTTTTATTCTAACAAATGTAA